>CAZXMK010000030.1:0-16599 GCA_964641935.1 uncultured Syntrophaceae bacterium | reverse complement strand
GGATTCCCGGCAGCCGTACAGGTTGTCGAACTTGGACTTGGTGACGGAATCGTTCACGTTGATGGCCGGGAAGAGCAGCTCCCCCGCCTTCTGCATCGCGTACAGGCGGTGGACGCCCGTGGTGGTCTCTTCGGAGACGCCCCGGATGCCCTCGGCGACCTTCTGCCAGCGTGACCGGTTCTTCTTCAGGCCGCGGCCCAGGCGGTCGAGAATGATGGCGAATTCCTTGTTGTCGCATGGCTTTTCGAGAATCGAAGGATCCTTCTCCACCGCCGCCCCCTGGTGGACGAAGAGGGTTGCGTCGCCGCCGTCGTCCACGATCATGTCGGGCCCCGAGCCGTCCGGCCAGGTGAGGGCCTGTTCGGTGCACCACCAGTACTCCTCCTCGGTCTCGCCCTTCCAGGCGAAGACCGCAGCCGAGCCGGCCTTGGCGATGGCCGCCGCGGCGTGGTCCTGGGTGGAGAAGATGTTGCAGGAGGCCCAGCGCAGGTCTGCGCCAAGGATCTTCAGGGTTTCGATCAGCATGGCCGTCTGGATGGTCATGTGGAGGCTGCCCATGATTTTCAGCCCCTTCAGGGGTTTCCGGGGGCCGTATTTCGCTCGGACGGCCATCAGGCCGGGCATCTCGTTCTCCGCCAGATCCATCTCCCGGCGTCCCCAGTCCGCCTGGGACAGGTCCGCTACCTTGAAGGGAAGGGCCGGGTCAATCTTCTGATATTTCATGGTTCGCTCCTTGAGGATTTGCATTTCGCCGGATCGGGGAAGGGGACCGCCGGATGTCTGTCCTCGGGCCGTTTCGCTTCCGCTTGCCTGTCGGCGCCGGGGGGTCTCCCCTTGTCCGGGGGCGCCACCATACCACCCGAGACGATCAGTGTAAAGGCCTGTTCCACCGTCATCTCCAGCGGTACGAGGTCCCGCTCCGGGACGAGGAGGATGTAGCCCGAGGTGGGATTCGGCGCGGTGGGCATGAAGACGCTGACGGCATCCCCGATCCGCTCGCGGATCTCGCCCGCGGCCTGTCCGGTGACGAAGCCGATCGCGTAGGCCCCGGGCCGGGGGAACTCCACCAGGACCACTTTCCGGAACCCGTTCCCCTTCTCCCGGATCAGGCTGTCCGAGACCTGCTTGCTGGCCCGGTAAACGCCCCGGACGAAGGGGATCCTCTGGAGGATGCGGTCCCCCATATGGACGAGCCGGTGGCCCACGTAGCTTCGGGTGATGAGGCCGCACAGGAAGACGAGGACGGCCGTGAAGATGATCCCGAGCCCGGGGACGTGAACACCCAGCAGCGTGTCCGGTTGATACTGCCGGGGAATGACCGACAGGAGGCCGTCCATCAGGCGGACCAGGAACACGAGGATGTAAATCGTCACCCCGACGGGGACGACCACCGCCAGTCCCGTCAGGAAAATCTGCCGGATTCTTTTCTTCACCTGCGGCCTCCCGGTCCGGATCGGAGAACCGCCGCCATAGCAGAAGAATCTGCGCGTATCAAGCCATTCACCCCTCTGTTTCCCCTTCCGCGGCATACCGGACCACGGCCGGTCGGCCGGAGTCCGCCGCCGCCGGATTCCCCTCAGACGACACGACGGGGCAGCTTGTGGGCGTGCATGATCGTGGCGGCGATCTCTTCGATGGACATGCTGGTGATGTTGAGGAACGGGATGTCCTCGGAAATGAAGAAGGACTCGCACATGGCAACCTCCAGCCGGCACTGGCCCAGGGAGGCGTAGCGGCTTCCGGGCCGTCGCTCCGAGCGGATCTTGTGGAGCCGCTCCGGGTTGATGGTCAGGCCGAAGATCTTTTTCTTGTAAGGGGAAATGAGGCTGTAGATCCGCTTGTCCTGCTGGGTGAAGTCCTCCTCCGTGACCGGGTAATTGGCGGCGTAGATCCCGAACTGGAGGCCAAGGTAGATGCACGTCGGCGTCTTGCCCGTGCGGGAAACGCCCACGAGAATGACGTCCGCCTCCTCGAAGTTCTTCGTCGAGATGCCGTCGTCATGGCCCAGGGCGTAATTGACCGCGTCGATCCGGATGCTGTACTGGGTGTCGTTCACCATCCCGTGATAGCGGCCCACGGTATGGGAGGACTGGGTCTTGAGCTCGCCTTCCAGGAGCGGAAGGAACGTCCCGATGAAGTCGAAGAAGACACCGGTGCTCCCCATCATCACGTCCCGGATCCGGGGATTGATGAGGGTGCTGAAGACCAGGGGGCGGATGCCCTTGCGCTTGGTCGCCGTGTCGATCTGCAGGACCGCTTCGGCAGCCTTGTCGAGCGTGTCGATGAACGGCAGGGTCACAGGGTCGAAGGGGATGTGCTCGAACTGGGTCAGGAGGCTCTGTCCCAGCGTTTCCGCAGTAATGGCGGTGCTGTCGGAGACGAAAAAAACGGTGCGGCGGCGGACCATGCATTCCCTCCTTCTGCTTTCTTCGTTTTGATTAACACGAACCGCCGCCCCGCGTCCAAGGCCAAATCCCCGCGCAGTCTCCCGGCCGTCCTTTTTCCCTTGAATTCACCCCTTTCCTGATATAGGAAATTCAATCCTTCCCATACGGGACAAACGGAAGACCATCCATGCAAACGAAGCAGATCCAGAAAGAAATCCGACAGCTCCTCGACCGGCGGGAGGCCATCCTTCTGGCCCACTACTACCAGCGCGACGAGGTCCAGGAGATCGCCGACATCGTCGGGGATTCCCTGGCTCTGAGCATCGAGGCGGCAAAGACGGCCGCCCGGGTCATCGTCTTTGCCGGCGTCCACTTCATGGCCGAGAGCGCCGCCATCCTGAGCCCGGAAAAGACGGTTCTGCTCCCCAGGCTCGACGCCGGCTGCCCCCTTGCGGACACGGTGACCCCGGAGGCGCTCCGGGAGGCCCGGAAAGCCCATCCCAACGCCGTCGTGGTGACCTACATCAACTCCTCCGCCGCCGTGAAGGCCCTTTCAGACATCTGCTGCACCTCCGCCAATGCCGTCCGGGTGGTCCAGTCGCTCTCCGAGGACGAGATCCTGTTCGTCCCCGACGGGAACCTGGCCCGCCACACGGCCCGTTTCACGGACAAGAAGGTCATTCCCTGGGGTGGGGCCTGCCCGGTCCACGACGAGATCGATGCCGGCGCCGTGGCCCGGCTGAAAGAAGCCCATCCGTCGGCGCCGCTGGCGGCCCACCCGGAGTGCCCGCAGGCCGTCCTGGACCTGGCCGATTTCGTCGGCAGCACCGCGGGCATCCTCCGCTTCGCCCGGGAATCGAAGGCGGACAAGATCCTGATCGGAACGGAACAGGGGATCTTCCACCGCCTGAGGCTCGAAAACCCGGGGAAGACATTCATCCTGGCCTCCCCTTCCCTTCTCTGCGAGACCATGAAAGTCACCACCCTGGAGGACATCCGGTCCTCCCTCGTGGAAAACCGGCACGTCATCCGGGTGCCCGAAGAGACGGCCGCGGCCGCCCGCCGGGCCCTGGAGAGGATGACGGCCCTGTCCTGACAACGCCGACCCATGCGGAAAATCATCGATACAAAACCCCGGGAGGATCCCGCTTTCCTGGAGGTGCTGGCCCATCTCGAGGAAGGCCGGCGTGAAACCATCCTGGCTGGACTTCACGGCGCGGCCCGTGCCCTCGTCACCGCCCGTCTCCAGGTCCGTCTGCCCGGCACCGCCCTCGTCCTGACAGCGACGGAAAAGGATGCCGACTCCTTCCGGCAGGATCTCGCCTACTTCCTGGGAGAAGGCCGGGTCCTTCTTTTCCCCGCCTGGGACATGCGCTCCGTGGATCCGCTGGCCCCCCAGAAAACCGTGGAGCGGTCACGGCTCGCTGTACTGGGGCGCATTTTGGAGGATGAGCCCGTCGTGGTGGTGGCCTCCCTCGCGGCGGTCCTACAGCGGACGCTGCCGAAAGAGATCCTCCTTTCCTGGAGGCAGACCCTCTCCATGGGCGACTTCATCGACCGAGACGCCCTGGCGGCCCAACTCCTGGAAGGGGGCTACGAGTCCGTCTCCCTGGTCGAGGAGCCGGGCCAGTTCAGCCTTCGGGGCCACGTGGTGGACATCTTTCCCCCCGTCCGGGAGCAGCCGTACCGGCTGGAGATGTTCGGCGACGAAATCGAGGGGATCCGCGAGTTCGATCCCCTGAGCCAGCGCTCCCTTCGGGAGGTCGTGTCGTTCCCCGTCGTTCCGGCAAGGGAGATCCTCGCCAACGGCAGAGGACGGCAGCGGGCGGAGCGGGGCATCCGGCAGCGGGCCCTTGCCCTGGATCTCCCCCGGTCCACCCGTGACCGCCTCCTGGAGGCCGTCTCCGGGGACGCCTTTTTCTCTCTCCATCCCATGTATCTGCCCCTCTTCTACAACCCGCCGGAAGACCCGCCGCCGGGGAGCCTCCTGGATTTTCTGCCTCCGGCGGCCCACCTCATCCTGGAGGATCCGCCGGCCATCGAGCGGGCCTGCGAGGACCTGGAGAGCAGCATCGACCGGACGCTCCGGAAGGCCCGGCAGGAAGAGCGGTTTTTCCTGGAGCGGGATACGTTCCTTCTGACCCCCGCGGAATATCGCCGGAAGATCGGGGAGCACCGGCGCGTCCGCCTGGAGAGCCTTCTCCTGGGAGCCGGGGAAGAACCGCCGGAGGGAACCGTCCAGTTCTCCACGGCGCCCCTTCCGGTGGTGCACCGCGCGGAGCCGGTGTCCCGGGAGGACGAAGGCCGCTTCCGGGAGCTGGCGGACCGGATCCGCGGACGCCTGGACGCGGGAGACCAGGTTTTCCTCCTGGCCAGCGGACCGGAGGAGCGGGAACGGATGGCATCCATCCTCCAGGCCGCGGGTCTCCCCTTCCGGGTCCCCGAAGAACCCCTCCCCTCGGAGATGGACCGTCCCCGTCCCGGCGGAGAGCTGCTCCTGGCGGAGGGCAGGATCAGCGCCGGATTCTCCTGGAAGGCCCGCCGGCTGATCGTCCTGACCGACGAAGACCTCTTCGGCAAAAAGGTCCCGCGGCGCCCCCGGCGCCTGCCCCGGGAAGGGTTCTTCCTCAAGTCTTTCGGCGACTTGGCGGAGGGCGACCTGGTTGTCCACAAGGAGTTCGGCATTGGGCGCTACCAGGGTCTCCGGAGAATCGCCTTCTCGGGGATCGAGAACGACTTTCTCCTGGTGGAGTACGCCGAGGGGGACAAGCTCTACCTGCCCGTGGACCGCCTGGACCAGCTGCAGCGCTACATCGGTCCCGACGGCGAGCACCCGCGGATCGACCGGCTGGGCGGAACATCCTGGGAATCCACCAAGGAGCGGGTCCAGAAGTCCATCCGCGACATGGCGGAGGAGCTCGTGGCGGTCTACGCGGCCCGGGAGATTCTCGAGCGGAGGGCCTTCTCGCCGCCCAGGGGTCTCGACGAGGAGTTCGCCGCCTCCTTCGAATACGAGGAGACGCCCGACCAGGCCAGGGCCATCGATGACATCCAGGCGGACATGAGCCTGGTGAAGCCCATGGACCGGCTCGTCTGCGGCGACGCCGGCTTCGGCAAGACGGAAGTGGCCCTGCGTGCGTCCTTCCGGTCCGTCATGGACGGACGGCAGGTGGCGGTCCTCGCCCCCACGACCATCCTGACGGAGCAGCACTACAAGACCTTCCTCCGGCGCTTCGAGCCTTACCCGGTGCGCATCGAGACGCTCAACCGCCTGAAGACGAAGGCGGAGCAGAAGAAGATCGCGGAAGAGATCCGGAAAGGCTCCGTGGACATCGTCATCGGCACTCACCGGCTGCTGCAGAAGGACATCGCCTTCCGGGACCTGGGCCTTGTCGTCATCGACGAGGAGCAGCGCTTCGGCGTCGTCCACAAGGAGCGCCTCAAAAAGCTCCGGACGCTGGTGGATGTCCTCACCCTCACGGCCACGCCGATTCCCCGCACCCTTCACCTCTCGCTGGTGGGCATCCGCGACCTCTCGGTCATCCATACGCCGCCGGAGGACCGTGTCCCCGTCAAGACCCGGGTCCTGGAGTTCGACGAGGAGATCATCCGGGACGCGATCCGGCAGGAAATCGGGCGGGGCGGCCAGGTCTTCTTCCTCCACGACCGGGTCCGCTCCATTCACACCATGGCGAGATTGGTGGAACAACTCGTGCCGGAGGCCCGGGTTGCGATCATCCACGGCCGGATGAAGCCCCGGGAGATCGAAGACGCCATGGTGCGGTTCCTTCGCCGGGAGACGGACGTCCTGGTCTGCACGACCATCATCGGCTCCGGCGTCGACGTCCCTACGGCCAATACGATCATCGTCAACCGGGCGGACCGGTTCGGCCTGGCCCAGCTCTACCAGATCCGGGGCCGGGTGGGCCGTGGCCGGGAGGAATCCTTCGCCTATCTGATGGTTCCCAGGGGCGCCATGCTCACCCGCGACGCCGTCAAGCGCCTCCAGGTGATCCTCGATTTCTCCGAGCCAGGCAGCGGATTCCGGATCGCCACCAGCGACCTTGAAATTCGCGGGACCGGAAACCTCCTGGGCGCCTCCCAGTCGGGACACGTATCGGCCGTCGGTTACGAGCTGTATACCGAACTCATGGAGCGGGCCATCCGGGAGTTGAAGGGACAGGAGCTGCCGGAGGAGGAAATCCGGCCCGAGATCAGCCTGGGCATCGCCGCGTACCTCCCTGCCGAGTACATCGGCGACGAGCACCAGCGGCTTGTCACCTACAAGCGAATCTCCCTGGCCGCATCGGACGACGAGCTGCGGGAGATCCGCGAGGGGCTGGAAGACTGCTACGGTCCACTCCCGGAGGAGGCGGCCTCCCTCTTCGAGGCGATCCGGATCCGCAACCGGTTGAAGGAGCTGAAGATCCGGAAATTCACCTATGACGGGAAGCAGGCCTCCCTGTTTCTGACCGCCGGGACGCCCGTCGATCCGAAAAGGATCCTGGCCCTTTCACGCGGCCCTTACCGGGGCATCGCCCTGTCCCCGGACGGCAGGCTGTCCGTACCCCTGCCGGATCGGAAAGGTGTCGGCATCATCGAGGGAACCCGCGAGATCCTGCGGGCCCTGAAGGCATGAAAGGGGGTCCTGATCCCGTGCGCAGCCATCAGCCCGATCCGGCCCTGTCGCACCGCCTGGGCCCTGCTGCCCCGCCCTTGCAAAGCCTGCCGTTTTGCCTCCTTGCCTGCTTCTTCCTTGCGGCCTGCCTGGCATCCTGCGGGGAATCCCCGAAACCTGCCGCCGTGGCCATCGTGAACGGCGAGGCCGTTACCGCGACGGAGTTCGCGGATCGCCTGGCCTCCGAAGCGGCGCGCTGGGGCGGGCCGGCCTCCGCCATGGGCAGCCGCCGGGCGGTGAAAGAAGAAATCCTCCAGGAGATGATCCAGGAAAGGATTCTGCTCCAGCGGGCACGCGCTCTCTCCCTGTCCGTCACGGATGAAGAGCTGGATCGGGAGGCGGTTTCCCTCGCCGACGGCGGACGCCCCGGTGCCCCGCCCTCCCCAGCCTGGCGGGAATCCCTGCGCCGGCAGCTCCTGGTACGCAAACTGGTCCGGCAAGACCTCTACCAGGCCGTGACGGTCGCTCCCGGAGAAGCGGAGTCGTATTTCCGGAAGCATCGCGACGCCTACCGGCGTGAAGCCCGCGTGCGGGTGCTGCAGATCGTCATCCGGGAACCCCGGAGGATCCAGGCGGTCCGGAATCGATTGAAGAAGGGGGAGGATTTTGGTAAGGTCGCCCGGGAAGAATCGGTCGGACCCGAAGCAACCCGGGGAGGAGACTTGGGATTTCTCTCCCGCGGAACCCTCCCGGATGCCATTGACCGGGTTGTCTTCACCATCCCGGTGGGAGAAATCAGTCCTCCCATCCGGACTCCATACGGCTACCACATCGTGAAGGTCCTCCAGCGCGAAGAAGGGAAACCGCCCGATTATCCCGCTGCCCGGGAGCAGGTGATCGAGGACCTCCGGAAAGCCAAGGCCGAAAAGGCATACGGTTCCTGGATGGAAGGGCTTCAAAAATCCGCCAGGGTTGAAATCCGGACGGATGTCCTCAGGAAAATACAGGTTCCCGAAAGCCGCCCCGCAACCCCGAACCCGGAGCCGACTCCCCTCCGGAAAACTCCATCGGAACGGAGGAAACCGTGAAGAAAATCAACATGCTGATCGTTCTGGTCCTGGCGGGGATGATTTTGATTCCCTGTGCTCCATCCGCGGAGATCGTCGACCGCGTCGCCGCTGTCGTGAACGGCGAGGTGATCACCCTGTCCGAATGGAACAACGCCTATGAGACCATCAAGGAACGGATCGAGAAAGGCTACCAGGGGCCGAACAAGGAACAGCTCCTGGCGGAGGCCCGGGAGGCGACCCTCAACCGGCTCATCAACAGCAAGCTCATCGAGCTGGAGTCGAAAAAAGCAGGCCTGACCGTCAAGGAGGAGGAGATCAACGCGGCCATTCGCGACATGACCACCCGGCAGAAGATGACCCTTGAAGACCTGCGCAGGAACCTCGCCAGGGAGGGTGCAACGCTGGAGCAGTACAAGGAGGACATCCGCGAAAACATGACCCGGCAGCGCCTCATCCGGCGGGAGATCGGCAGCAAGATCGCCGTCAGCGACGAGGAGATCGGGGAATACTACCGGACCCACCGGGAAGCCTACGAGGGCACGGAAGCGGTCCACCTCCACATGATCCTCCTCCCGCTGCCCGGGGGCGCCGGAACGGAAAGCCGGGAACGGCTCCGCGACGAGGCCCGGAAGATCCTGGACCGCATCCGGCAGGGCGAATCATTTGAAAAGATGGCATACCATTTCTCGAAGGGACCGGCTCCCGAGCAGGGAGGGGACATCGGCTTCGTGGAGAGGGGGTCCCTGGTCGCCGACGTGGACCGGGAGGCTTTCCGCCTGAACATCAACGAAGTCAGCAACGTCATCGAGGCCTCCACGGGATTTTATATCATCAAGGTGGTCGACAAACGGGGGGCCGGAACGAAAGGCCTCGCCGACGTCCGCAACGAAATCAAGGCCAAAATCGAAGAGGAGAAGATGAACCGGAAGTTCGAGGAATGGATCACGGAACTCCGGAAGAGCGCCCTCATCGAGATCAAGTAGGTCCATGCAGGTCATTCGGATCAAGGGAGCTTCCCAGCACAACCTCCGGCACATCAGCCTGGACATCCCACGGGACAGGCTGGTCGTCGTCACGGGGGTGAGCGGCTCGGGGAAATCCTCCCTCGCCTTCGACACGATCTACGCGGAGGGCCAGCGGCGCTACGTGGAGTCCCTGTCGGCCTATGCCCGCCAGTTCATCGGACAGATGGACAAGCCGGACGTGGAGTCCATCGAGGGGCTCTCGCCGGCCATCGCCATCGAGCAGCGCGCCGCCACCCAGAATCCGCGCTCCACGGTGGGAACCGTCACGGAGATCTACGACTACCTGCGCCTTCTCTTCTCCCGCATCGGCACTCCCCACTGTCCATCCTGCGGCCGGGAGATCCGCTCCCAGACCATCGACCGGATGATGGAAGCCGTCCTGGTCCGGCCGGAGGGGACCCGCCTCACGGTCCTGGCTCCCCTGGTCCGTGGCCGGAAAGGGGAATTCCAGAAGGAGTTCCGAAAGCTCCAGAAGGACGGCTTCGTCCGTGTCCGGGTGGACGGCGGGATGCATGACCTGGCGGATGCGATTCCCCTGGACAAAAACCGCCGCCACGACATCGATGTCGTGGTAGACCGCCTCGTGCTCCGCGAGGGAGTCCGCAAGCGGCTCCGGGACTCGCTGGAAATCGCCTCCCGCCTGTCCGACGGCCTGGTCCGGATCGCTCCCGCCGGAGAGGAGGAGATCCTCTTCAGCGAGAAGTTCGCCTGCCCGGAATGCAATATCGGCATCCCCGATCTCCAGCCACGCCTGTTCTCCTTCAACAGCCCCTACGGCGCCTGCCCCGACTGCACCGGACTGGGAACCCGGATGTATTTCGACGAGGAGCTGGTGATTCCCGATCCGGAGCTATCCCTCCGGGAGGGGGCCGTCGCCCCCTGGGCGGGACGACACTCCCTTTCTTTCCATACGACACTGGACGCCCTTTCCCAGCACTACGGCTTCGACATCAACACGCCCTTTGTCGAGCTGCCCGTAAAGGTGCGGGAGGCGATCCTCCGGGGATCGGGCCGGGAAAAGATCCGGTTCTGGATGGACCGGGGAGGGCAGCGCTTCTTCTACACCAAGCCATTCGAGGGAATCCTGAACCAGCTGGACCGGCGATATCGCGAAACGGCCTCCAACCACGTGCGGATGGACCTGGCGCGCTACATCAGCCTCCGCGACTGCCCAACCTGCGGCGGAACAAGGCTGAAGCCGGAGAGCCTGGCCGTCCGGGTGGGGGGAATGAACATCGACCAGGTGTGCCGTCTCTCCATCCGGGATTGCTTCGACTTCTTCCGCACCCTCCCGCTTTCCCATCAGGAGGCGGTCATCTCCGAGCGGGTCCTCAAGGAGATCCGGGAGCGGCTCCGGTTTCTCCTGGACGTGGGCATGGACTACCTCAACCTGGCCCGCTCCTCCGGAACGCTGTCCGGAGGGGAGAACCAGAGGATCCGCCTGGCCACCCAGATCGGGTCGGGCCTGATGGGGGTTCTCTACGTTCTTGACGAGCCGACCGTGGGACTGCACCAGCGGGACAACCTCCGTCTCATCGCCACCCTGAAGCGCCTTCGGGACATGGGCAACACCGTCCTGGTGGTGGAGCACGACGCCGACATGATGCTGTCGTCGGACGAGATCATCGACATGGGACCCGGTGCCGGCCGCGAGGGAGGCAGCATCGTCTTCCAGGGGACACCCGGGGAGATCCTCCGGTCGGAGGACTCCCTCACGGGCCGCTATCTTTCCGGGGCGCTCTCGATCCCCGTTCCCAGGAAGCGTAGGCCTGTCCGGGGGAGGTGGATCACACTGGAGGGGGCCTGGGAAAACAACCTGAAGAACATCGACATCCGTATTCCCGTGGGCGTCTTCACCGCCGTTACCGGGGTCTCCGGCTCCGGCAAAAGCACCATGGTCATCGAGACCCTGCATAAGACCCTGTCTCGGCGGCTTTACCGGCGCCAGGGCTCGGCCGTCAAGGTGCGGCGCATCGTGGACCTGGGCGGGATCGAGCGGGTCATCCTCATCAACCAGCAGCCGATCGGACGCACCCCCCGGTCCAACCCCGCCACCTACACCGGTGTCTTCAACCCGATCCGGGATCTCTTCACGGGGCTGCCGGAATCTCGGGTGCGGGGCTACAAGCCCGGCCGCTTCAGCTTCAACGTCCGGGGAGGGCGCTGCGAGGCCTGCGAGGGAAACGGGCTGATCAAGATCGAGATGCACTTCCTTCCCGACGTCTACGTCACCTGCGAGACCTGCCGCGGACGGCGGTTCAATGCCGACACGCTGGACATTCGCTACAAGGACCAG
This sequence comes from uncultured Syntrophaceae bacterium, assembly GCA_964641935.1. Classification (GTDB taxonomy): domain Bacteria; phylum Desulfobacterota; class Syntrophia; order Syntrophales; family PHBD01; genus PHBD01. Next base: position 5,203 of record CAZXMK010000030.1, on the reverse strand, counting down.
AGCATCGCCGACGTCCTGGACATGACGGTGAACCAGGCCATCGACTTTTTCGCAAACATCCCGGCCATCCGCTCGAAGCTCCAGCTCCTGATGGACGTGGGCCTGGGCTACATCCGCCTGGGGCAGTCGGCCACCACCCTTTCCGGTGGCGAGGCCCAGCGGATCAAGCTCTCCCGCGAGTTGGGCAAGCGGCCGGAAAGCAACACCCTGTACATCCTCGACGAGCCCACCATCGGGCTTCACTTCGCCGACATCCAGAAACTCCTGGATGTGCTGATGCGCCTCGTGGACATGGGAAACACGGTCGTCGTAATCGAGCACAACCTGGACGTCGTCAAGTCCGCCGACCACATCATCGATCTCGGTCCCGAAGGCGGGCCCGGCGGCGGAGAAATCATCGCCGCCGGAAGCCCCGAGGATGTCGCCCGGGTCGCCCACTCCTTCACGGGACAGTTCCTCAAGGACATCCTGCAAACCGCCGGCTGACAGGGAACAGACGGCCCATCGGACAAAGGCCGATGCGGCATCTTCGAGGTTTCCCCGCGCCCTTCACGAGGCATCTCCGATGCATCCCGCACCGGTCATCCTCACGGACATCCCTCCCTGCTCCGTAAGATAAATCGGATACCCCCCGATTGTTGTCTTGAGGCCGTTCCTTTATCCTGGCATCGAAAAAAAAGAGGAAAGGAAACGAGCCATGACAATGATTCTCCCCGAACGGATCGAGTTCAACCCGCAGAAAGACCTGCTCGGGAAGATGACCGGGCATGTAGAAAAAACCACCGGCAAGGGAAGGCTGGGTCGTCCGACGGACGGATGGGCCTGAAACCCGGGACCGGTACAATAAATCATCTTGGAAAGAGAGACGGGAGGAAAGAGCCATGAAGAAGACGAAAGAGAGGAAAGTGAGAGGCTGGAAGGAGATCACGAAGGACTGGGTGGACCCGATGGCCACACCCATCCGCTGGACTCCGTAACGGAACGCACCCGGGCATCCGCCCGGCGGTCAGGGAAGAGAGGCCGTATCGAACGAACATGCACGAATTCCCTTCCTCTCTTTCCATGCGGGCGGGGTGGCGACACCCCGCTCGTTGCGGACCGTCCCGCGGGTGATCCGGCGGAAAAGGAAACAGAAAAGGAAAAACAGAAGGAATTTCAGCGCAAGGCAGCACGGAAGGCCAACAGAGATCGGACAAAGGCTGATCCAATGGTGGTTTTTTGTCCTGTTTTTTTGTTTTTCCATATCCGATGCCATCTTCAGACCCCACCTGATTGCATCCATCCGGACAAACCTGTACGTGAGGTCCACCTGCAGTCTGCAGCCGGGAAGAAGCGAACCATCGCCTTTCCCGGATGATCATATTGAATCGGGCCACGGGAGACCCACCCCGCAGGAAACGGTCTCCCGGAACGGACCCGGGACGCCTTCCAGCCGCTCCGCGGCGGTGAGGATGCGGCCCGGCCTGATGGTTCCTTCTCCTGGATCGCAACAGGAGGGGGGTTGCTATGCGCCGACAGCCCGTCGAGCGCAAGGAGAGGCCCTCTATGAAAAAAACGGAATGGAGCGAAGGATCGTCGGCCCGCCGGAAAACAGCCGGTCAGGGAAAGGAAGGAAAGGGAAAAAAGGCGCTTGTGAAAGCCGTTGCCGAGATGGAGGCCCGGAGGGGCCAGGCGGATTTCGCATCCGACCTGCACCGGGACGCCGTCCGTTGCATCGTCAACAATCAGGTCCCGTAATCCCTGCGGAAACATACCGGTGAGAACCCCCCGTCGCGATTCGCCGCGTCGGGGGGTTTCTTTTCAGATGCACTCCTCCAGGGGAAGAACGAAGCACCGCACGCCGGCCCTGGGACGCTCCTCTTTCAGTTGATGGGCAATGCAGGTGACGACGTGGATCTGCTCGTCCGGAACGGCCAGGAACAGCATGTTGTTTCCCCCCGGCCAGACGTGGGTCCGAAGCTTCGGCTCCGAGTCGGGTCCCTCCCCCCGGACCTCCTCCATTTTCGTATAGGCCCGGATGCCTGCCTTCTTGAACCGGTCGATGACATATTCGTCCGCTTCCCGTGAATAGACGATCAAGAACATCTTCATGACGGAGTCACCCCTTTCTCCGGATGAACTTGCCGGCGCATTCGGAACCTCTGGGTCCAGTCGTCAAACAGGTCATAGGCGGCGGGAACCACGACCAGCGTCAGGAAAAGGGATGTCAGGAGGCCGCCGATGACGGTGATGCCCATGGGTGCACGGGTCTCCGCGCCTTCCCCGACCCCCAGTGCTACGGGGATCATGCCGAAAACCATGGCGAAGGTGGTCATGAGGATTGGCCGGAGCCGCACAGGCCCGGCCTGGAGGATCGCCTCCCTCCTGGACATGCCGCGCTCACGCAGGGTGTTGGTGTAGTCCACCAGCAGGATGGCGTTTTTCTTCACCAGGCCCATGAGGAGAATGATCCCGATCAAGCTGTAGATGCTGATGGTGTTCCCCGTCAGGAGGAGAGCGCCGAAGGCCCCGATGAAGGACAGCGGCATGGACAGGAGCACCGTGAAGGGGTGCACGAAGCTCTCGAACTGGGCCGCCAGGATCATGTAGGCCATGATGATTCCGAGGATCAGCGCAAAGATCAGGTAGCGGAACGATTCCCCCATGGTCTCCGCCGGTCCCTTGTATTTCGCGGAGTAATCGGACGGCAGGACCTTGCTCGAAATGGCATTCAGCTCCGTCATGGCCTCGGCCAGGGGCTTTTTTTCGAGGCCGGCGTAGACAATGGTCGCCCGCTGCCGGTCGACGCGCTGGATCGTGCTGGGCCCTCCCCCCTCCTGGAAGCTGGCCACGCTGGCCAGTTCCACGAGCCGGCCGTCCCTTCCCCGGACATAGATGTTTCCCAGGTCGGAGGGATTCGACCGGTCCTCCGGATTGAGGCGAACGCGGACATCGAAACGCCGCCCCCTCTCCTCGTCCTTGTATTTCGTGATATCCACTTCGCCGCTGACCAGGATGTTGACGGCCTCGGCGATGGAGCCTACGGAGACGCCCAGGTCCGCCGCCTTGTCCCGGTCGATGAAGACTTTTACCTCCGGCTTTCCCGCCTCGATGGACGTATCCACGTCCACGATGCCCGGGATCTTGGAAAACTCGGACGTGATCTGACGGGTATAGGTCTGCAGGTCCGCCAGGCTGGTCCCGCGGATGGCGTACAGGATCGGCACGTTCCGGATGCCGCCGCCGATGAGGGACACATCCTCGGCGGTGCCCTTGAGGCCCGGGACCGCTCGCATGTTTCTGCGGATTTCCGCCTTGATCTGTTCCTGGCTCCTCTTTCGATCGGCCTTTGCATGCAGGGTCACGAAGGCGACGGCCTTGTTCACCTCCCCGACGCCGCCCGCGCCCATTCCCTGGATGTAGAAAACGGAGCGAACCTCGGACAGCTTGCTGATCATGTCCTCGGCCTGCCGGAACATCTCATCGGCGCGATCGACCGAGTAGTCGAAGGGGGCTTCCATGCGGACGAGAAACTGGCCCTGGTCCTCCGGCGGGACAAATTCCTTCCCGATAAAGCGGGTGATGAACAGGCTGAAGACGAACAGACCGAGTGCCAGCAGAAGTACCAGGCCCCGGTGGTTGACTGCCAGTTCCAGCAACGATCGATACCACGTTTCCGTCTTCTTGTAGCCGGTTTCCAGGACGTCCCCGGCCCTCCGAAACCATGCCAGTTTCGTTTTCCATCCGGCGAACCGTCCCGTCGCCGGCGGCTCCGGGCTGTTTTTCGACCTGTGGAGCTGCTTCAGGTAGAGCGATGCCAGCATGGGCGTCATCGTGAAGGATACGATGAGGGAAACGGCAACGGAGAAGACGACGGTCAGGGCGAACTGGAGGAAAAACCGGCCGATGATGCCCTTCATGAATGCCACCGGCAGGAAGATGACGATGATGGCCAGCGTCGTCGCCATGACGGCCAGACCGATCTCGGACGTGGCGAAGGCGGCGGCCTCCCGGGGCGGCATGCCATCCTCCACGTGGCGGTAAATGTTTTCGATGACGATGATGGCGTCGTCGATCAGAAGCCCGACGGAGAGCGTCAGGGCCAGCATGGTCATGTTGTTGAAGGTGAAGTCGAAGGCCCTGAGCAGGGCGAACGTGGCAATGACCGAGACCGGGAGAGCCACGGCGCTGATCAGGGTCGTCCGGACGTTCCGGAGAAACAGAAAAACCGCCAGGATGGCGAGAATCCCGCCGAGAATCAGGTGCCCCTGGACCTCGTTGATGGAGCGCTTGATGAAGGTGGACTGGTCGAAGGCGTAGTTCAACTGGAGTCCCGGCGGCAGGTTCTTGTTGATGACGGCGACTTCCTTCTTGATCCGGTCGATGACCTCCACCGTGTTGGTTCCCGACTGCTTCTGGATTCCCATCCCGACGGCGGGGACTCCGTTGAACCGGACAATGGACCGCTTTTCCTGCTGGCCGTCCTCCACCCGGCCGATGTCCCGGATCCGGACGGGCGCCCCCTTGGAGTAGGAAACGATCAGGTCGCCGAAGTCGGCGATCCGGGGGAATTCCCCCTTGATCTTGACGGCATATTCCTTGGTCGCGGTCTCGATCCGACCGCCGGGAAGCTCCACGTTTTCCCGCTTCAGGGCGGCGGCCACGTCGCCGGGGGCCACCTGGTAGGCCCGGAGCTTGTCGGCATCCAGCCAGATCCGCACCTCCCGGAGCTGAAGCCCCCCGATCCGCAGGGCCCCGACTCCGGGGATGCGCTGGATCTGGTCCTTCAGGACCTCGTCCAGGTAAGTGGACAGCTCGCGGATGCTCTTCTGCCCGGAGAGGTTGACCCACAGGACTGGGTTTGCGTCGGGGTCCACCTTTCGGATGATCGGCTCGTCGATATCCGAGGGCAACTTGGAGCGGATCATCGAGACCTTCTCGCGGACATCCTGAACGGCAAGGTCGATGTCGCGCTCCAGGACAAACTCGATGGTTACGCTGGACACTCCCTCGCGGCTCGCGGACGTGATGGTCTTGACGCCTTCGATGGTATTGACGGACTCTTCGATCTTGTCCGTCACATCGACATCCATGACCTCGGGGCTCGCGCCCTTGAGGACGGTCGTCACGCTGACGATGGGAAATTCGACCTTCGGAAACAGGTCCACACCGATTTCCGCATAGGAGACCAGCCCCAGGAGCACCAGGGCCATGATGAACATGG
>CAZXMK010000029.1:0-16690 GCA_964641935.1 uncultured Syntrophaceae bacterium | reverse complement strand
CCTGGGGAATGCCCGGCGGCGGATCAGGCCGTCCAGGCCGATTCCGGACAGGAGGGCCAGGAAGACCACCGCCTGGAATGCAAATTTCGAGGTCCCGCGAAAGGAGCTGAACCCGGGGAGCCACCCGTACAGGAGAGAAAACAGGGGGGTGTGCGCCCCGAGGGCCAGGACGGCCATGATCAGCACCATCGGCAGGGCATGCCGTCTTTGGTCCTTCCCGCCGCAGACGGCCCCGTATACCGCCAGCACCAGCCCGGCGGTGCCGGTGAAGAGGCACATCTCCCAGAGGTAGCAGCGGCCCCAGTACGGCAGCGTTGTGATATCGCCGAAAAAAAACGGGACCGCCAGCGTCAGCAGGTTTTCCGGGGGGAGGCTGAACATCGCTGCGAATTCGTAAGACATCCCGGCCGAACGGACGCTCTCCGCGCCTGCCGCCAGGCTGGGAAAGAGATGAAACGCGCTCAGGGCGACCGCTCCCGCCGGGATTCCGCACAGGGCGGCCAGGGCCTTCCACCTCTTGCCCTCGGGGGCGAAACGGATATGGAGGGCAACGTACAGGGATGCGGCCAGGGCCGTATAGTAGACATACTGGTACTGGCACGTGAGGATCTGCATGGCCGTAACGACCGCTCCGCCCGCCACCGCAGCGGGAGCCGGACGATCCAGAATGGCTTCCACCGCCAGGAAAAGCAGGGGAACCCACGCCATGGCGAACAGATTGCTCATGTGCCCGGCAAATACGTGAAGATAGAACGAGCCGGAAAACATGAGCAGGATGCCGCTTGCCAGCGAGGCCAGGGGATGAAGCCCCCGATAGGCCGCCCAGAGGTACATCGAGAAGCCGATCAGGAAGACATGCAGCGCGATCTGCACGTTGACGGCCTTGGCCAGCGGGAGCACCAGGCCGAGCAGGGTGGAGGGATAAAGTGGCGTGGACAGGTTCGGCGTCCCCGAGAAGACATGGGGATTCCAGAACGGCAGGCTTCCCCGGGCCAGCTCGCGCAACTGGTATTCCAGCCCCGACATTTCCCCGGAATACAGGTCCAGGTATTTCGCCGAGAGAACGACGTCGTCGTCCGTGAAAAGAACATCGGCAAACAGGGCGATGGTCAGGGCCAGCAAGACGAGCAGGGCGTGACGCCAGGTGAAGGCATCCCACAGGCCGCCACGAATATCCGGTGTCTCGTTCACGTCAGAATCCACTTCCCCTCACCGGACGGTCCGGTCGCCGCCCGCCTCCGCCGTCACACGCTCCAGGTTCAACCGGGCATCCCGGTAATCCGGCCGGATATCCAGCGCTTTCCGGAAGAACCCGGCTGCTTCGCCGAAACGGCCGCTTTGAGCAGCCAGGATCCCCTTGTTGTTGTATGCCTCCGCAAAACGCGGATGGATCTTCAGGGCCCTGTCATACCACAAGACCGCCTCATTCCGATCCCCTTTCTCTGCCAGCGCGACCCCCAGGTTGAAGGCCGCTTCCGCGTAGTCCGGCCTGATTCGCAGGGCCTCCCGCAGGGGTCCGACGGCCTCGGCGCCTCTGCCGGCCCGGGTCAGGGCGGCCCCGAGGTTGTTCTGCACCAGGGTGTTGTGCGGCTCCACCCGGGCGGCATGACGGAAGACGGAGACGGCGTCCCGCCAGACATCCACATGGCTCCGCGTGGCCACCGCCAGGACAGCCAGCAGAAGGACTGCGGCGGCAACGAAGAGAATTCCGGATCTTCGGAAAAACCGGGTTCGGATCAGGTCCGCTCCTCCCCAGGCCACCATCAGGAACAACCCGATGGACGGGATGTAGGCATAGCGGTCCGCCATGGCATGGGAACCGATCTGCACGATCCCGATGACGGGAAGCAGGACGATCAGGAACCAGAACCAGCCCGTCGTGAGATAGGGACGATTGCGGAAAGCCTTCAGAGCGGCCAGCGTGACGGCCGCCAGGAGGACGGCGGATCCGGCGGTTGCCCACAGCGGCCAGCTTCCGGGATGGGCATAATGGATGGACAGGTCGGTCGGCCAGAGCACGTGGCCCAGGTACCGCGCGTACGAGACGAGGGCGTTTCCGAGGCGGTCGGAAAGGGGAAACGCCTCCAGGGGCTTCAGGGCGCCCGTCCTGGCCTCGGCGAAGAAGGTGACGGCGACGACGCCCGCGGCCATCGCCAGCAGGGGCAGCTTCTCCAGCAGCGCCGTCTTCCAGGAAACGGGGCGAAAGCGCCGTTCATACTCAAGGGCGGCGGTTTGCTCCCCCTTCCAGGGCTCCAGGCGCTTCAGCGGCCAGATATCGAGGAGGAGGAGAATCAGGGGCAGGGTGACCACCATGGGCTTGGCCATCAGCCCCAGGAAAAAGGACGCCGCCAGGGCTCCGTAGCGCATCAGGCCCGGTCGGAGGGCGTACCAGCCGTAAATCCCCAGGGTGGCAACCCAGAAGAAGGCGCTCAGCACGTCCTTGCGTGCCGCCACCCAGGCCACCGGCTCCACCTGGATGGGATGGACGCCGAAGAGAGCTGCGGCAAAGGCGCTTGGCCCGATCCTTCCGGTCAGACCGGAGAGAACGGAAAACAGGAGGAGCGTTGTCAGGAGATGCAGGAGAAGGTTTGTCCCATGGTAACCGGCGGGATGAAAACGGAACAACTGGGCATCCGCCATGAGGGACAGCCAGGTCAGGGGGTGCCAGAATCCCGCGTCGGTCGCCGTGAATGCCCAGCGGATCCCCTCGCCGGACAGCCCTCCCATGACATGCGGGTTGTCCGTGACATAGACATGGTCGTCGTAATGGATGAACCCGTTCCGGAGAACGCCATGAAAGGACAGCAGGACCAGCGCCGCCAGCCCGATGAGGATCCAGGTTTTCAGATGCGGCGGCAGGGTGGGAACATTCATGGCTCCCTCAGCCGGTTCAACTGTTCGCGCGCCCGCTCATGGCGGGGATCGACGCGGAGGGCCTTGCAGAATGCCCGGCTCGCCTCATCCCGCTGCCCCAGCTTCAGAAGGGTCCCCCCGAGGCCGCTGTAGGTTTCCGCCTTTTCATGCCCCAGGCGAAGGGCTGCGCGGTACTCCATGGAGGCCTCCTCATAGGAACCCATCTGATAGAGTGTGCTGGCCAGGTTGCTGTGATACCCGCCGTCGGAAGGAAAGCGGCGGATCGCCTCCCGGAAGTATTTCTCGGCCTCCCGGTACTCGCCTTTGTGGAACAGCGCACTCCCCAGGTTGCTGTAGACGAGGGAATACTCCGGGTTGATCGCCAGGGACGCCCGGAAATGGGATAGCGCCTCATCCATGTTTCCCTCGTGATACCAGGCCAGGCCGAGATTGTTCTCGGCAATGTAGTTTCCCTTCGTCACCTTAAGGGCATGCCCGAACAGGGTGAAGCTGTTTTTCCAGTGCCCAAGCTGCATCCAGGAACCGGCGGCCAGGGCGACGAGCAGGATCAGGGACGCCACGATCAGGAACGGTTTCCGGACGTTCCATGCCTCCGCCGCGTCCGCGGCGCCCCAGACGATCGCCAGGTACAGGCCGATCATCGGCAGATAGGTGTATCGGTCCGCCAGGGCATGGGGACCCACCTGGATCAGCCCGATCATCGGCACCAGCGCCCCCAGATACCACAGCCACCCCACCGGGAGATAGGGGAAACGTCGGCCTTTGAGAGCGACCAAAACGCTGACCGCGGCCAGGACGGCCAGGGAAAGAAGGAGCGGACCCGCGGAGATCGTCACCGGATGGGGATAGAAGAAGGCGAGGTTCACGGGCCAGACCATCTTTCCCAGGTAGACGGTGTAGGAAACCACGGCATTGGCGATCCGGGCCGTCATGGGAACGGCATCCAGGGAGGACAGTGCTCCGATTTTCTGCTCCGTGAAAATGACGAGGACCGAGGCCGCCGCCGCGAGAACGAGGAGCGGCAGCTTTTCCAGGAGCGCCCGGGAAAGACGGACTTCCGGGAATCCCTTCTCCGCTTCGGCCTGGGAATCGGCCGGTTGGAATATCCTCAGGCGCCGGAGGGGCCAGACGTCCAGGAGGAGCATCACACACGGCAGGGTCACGATCATCGGCTTGGCCATCAGTCCCAGGGAATAGATCGCCAGGACCGGGAGGTAGAGAGACGCGCGGGGCCGTTTCGCATAGAAAGCGTAGGCCAGAAGGGCGGCCATGGCGAAAAACATGGAGAGGACGTCCTTGCGCTGCGCCACCCAGGCCACCGGTTCCACGTTGAGGGGATGAAGGCCGAACAGCGCCGCAACAACGCCGCTCCGCACCGGGGCGCCCGTAACCTTGAACAGAAACAGAAATAAAAGCAGGGTGCTTCCCAGGTGAAGGAGAGCGCTCGTCCGGTGGTATCCCCCGGCCCAGAGCCCATAGAGCTGGGCATCCGTCATCAGGGACAGCCAGGTCAGGGGGTGCCAGAAACCGGCTTCGTCGTTCCGGAAGGCCCACTGGACGCCTTTCCAGGACAATCCCTCCAGGACCCGCTGATTTTCGGCCACATAGACCGTATCGTCGTAGCGGATGAGCTTGAAGGTCTGCACCTGGCCGTAGACGGCCACCAGGGCCAGGGTCAGGATCAGGCAGAGGAGGACTGGAAGCAATTTCCGGGTCGATGGCCGCATGACGGGGAAGTCCGGGAGCAGGATAAAAAAAGGGGTAAGACAAATGCCCTACCCCTTTTCCGAGAACGTGGATATTACGTCAGGGTGTAATCGCGCCGTCTGCGCCGACCGAGTAGGTCCTGCCGCCGCTGGCATGAACGGAGGTCAGGCTCAGGCCGGACTGGGTCCCGGCAACGACCGTGGTGGTAACGAGGTTCGTGGACTTGAAGCCGTAGGACTGCAGAGCCGCGATGTCGGCGGTGGCAGCCGGCGAGTCGGAGAACAGAGCCTGGGCGGCCGTGTAGGCATTCTTCGCATCCGCCTTGGCCGACGCCTCATAACCCCTGGTCCTGTAGGCGGTGAACTGCGGGATGGCGATGGCTGCCAGGATGCCGATGATCGCGATGACGATCATGAGCTCGATCAGGGTGAAACCTTTCTGATTCTTCTTGCGGAACGTTTTCAGCATATCATTTCTCCTTTTCTTGAATTTGTTTGTTTCATGCTTGATGCCGAATGGAATGACTGCGGATTGACTCCCCCTACCACCTCCTTTTCATCTTCATCAATGTTGTCTCGTATTGTCCATTTTGAAGACCGCAAATGACTATGCAATCGGCATACCAAGAGAATGCACCATCCTCATATTGACGCAACGCTCAAGAAATGCTGTGCTCTCTCCCCGGCAGGTCGTTCCCCGCCCAGGAAGGCATTCCCGGATCGGGGGAAATTACCCGCCATTTTTCCGGATCACCGGGGAAATTCACCGGATCTTCCTCTGCATGGGGAAACCACCCCCTCCGGAGACCAGGGCAACCGTCTGGACGAATGGCGGTTCGTGCACCGATGTTACAGATATCACCAAACTTTTCCTTTACAAGGAAATTCCATCTACGGTAATGATCCCGAACATCCCTCCGGAACCACGCTCTCACGAAGCATACATAAATCGGGATCGCGGAGGAGATGCCACCCCGGGAAGGACCGATCATGTACGAAGTGACCATCACCCGTTCGTTTTCCGCCGCACACACGCTGCGGGACATCGGAGGCAAGTGTGAATCCCTCCACGGACACAACTTCCGGGTGGACGTAACCGTGGCGGGGGAAGCGCTGGACGGCGAAGGCCTGCTCATCGACTTCCGGCTGCTCAAGCGCTGGACGGACGAGACGCTGGAGACGCTGGACCACAGGCATCTGAACGAATTGGATTTTTTTGCGGGAACCAATCCCTCGTCGGAGAACCTGGCAAGATGGATTCACGATCGCCTCGCGGGCAGGATCGATTCGGACCGCGTCCGGGTTTCCCGGGTGGCCGTCTGGGAATCGGAAAACGCCCGGGCCGTCTATGAGAGAGGGACAGACCGGCGGCACTCATGATCGACGTTCAAAGCCAGCATGATCACCGGAAGATCGATATCCGGAAGGTGGGGGTCAAGGGCATCAAGTATCCCGTCATCGTCCTCGACAAGGCCCGCGGCACCCAGCCGGTGAACGCCACCATCAGCATGTACGTCAACCTCCCGCATCACTTCAAGGGGACCCACATGAGCCGCTTCGTGGAGATCCTCAATGAGTTCCGCGGGCAGGTCAACATCCGGACGCTGCACGTCATCCTGGAGAAGGTACGGGAGAAACTGCGGGCGGAATCGGCCCACATGGAGATTTCCTTTCCCTATTTCATCGAGAAAGAGGCTCCCGTGACCGGTGCGAAGAGCCTGATGGAATACAACTGCACGTTCTGCGGGCAGAACAGCGGCGGCCGCTCGGATTTCCTGGTCTCTGTCGTGGTGCCCGTGAACACCGTCTGTCCGTGTTCGAAGGAGATCAGCAACCGGGGCGCCCACAACCAGAGAAGCATGGTAACTGTCAAGGTGCGGTTTCGGAAATTCTTCTGGATCGAGGACCTGATCCGGCTCGTGGAAGAATCGGGAAGCGGTGAGGTATACTCCCTCCTGAAACGGCCGGACGAGAAATTCGTGACCGAGAAGGCGTACGAGAACCCCATGTTCGTGGAGGACGTGGTCCGCAACGTGGCCATGCATCTCAACAGAAACGAAAACTTCCCCTGGTACAGCGTGGAAGCGGAAAATTTCGAGAGCATTCACAACCACAGCGCCTATGCATACCTGGAGAAGGATGTTTGACGACAGGACATCCGGGCGCTGACCGGAAGGGAGCCATGGAAACGCCCAATCCATTCTTCAACCTGTACCGGCACGGTTTTCTCCGCGCGGCGGTCTGCATCCCGGAGGTTCGGGTCGCCGATCCGTCCTTCAATGCGGGAAAAACCATCGAAATGGCCCGCCAGGCCCATGAGGGACAGGCCGTCCTGGCCCTGTTTCCCGAGCTGGGCCTGACGGCATACTCCAATGAGGACCTCTTCCACCAGGACGCCCTCCTCGAGAGCGCCATAGCCGGCCTTCGGAAAGTGCTGGATGAGACGGCAACCCTCAACCCCGTTCTCGTCATCGGCATGCCCCTCCGGGTGGACTGCCGCCTATTCAACTGCGGGATCGTGCTCCAGCGTGGCCGGATCCTGGGCATCGCCGTCAAGTCCTACCTGCCGAACTACCGGGAGTTTTACGAAGCGCGGCAGTTCGCCCCCGCGGAAACCGCCTTTTCACAGACAGTGGACCTCTTCGGGCAAGAGGGAATTCCCTTCGGGGCCGATCTCCTGTTCCGGGCCGTGAACGCACCGAACGTTCAACTTTTCATGGAACTCTGCGAGGACGTCTGGGTTCCCGTTCCTCCCTCCAGTTACGCGGCCATGGCAGGCGCCACGGTCATCTGCAATCTGTCCGCCTCCAACATCACCATCGGCAAGGCCGAGTACCGCCAGAGCCTGGCCGCAAACCAGTCCGCCCGCTGCATCGCGGCCTATCTCTACGCTGCGGCTGGCCCGGGGGAGTCAACAACGGATCTGGCCTGGGACGGTCATGCCATGATTCACGAAAACGGGAACCTGCTCGCAGAGTCGGAGCGGTTTGCAAGGAATCCCCAGATCATCTTCGCCGACCTGGACATGGACCGCCTGGTCCAGGACCGGATGCGCATGACGACGTTCGGCCAGAACGCCAGGGCCAACCGGGATCGCATCGAGCGGTTCCGCACGATCCCCTTCCGCCTGGAGGCACCGGACGGGAGGATCCTCCTGGAGCGCGACTACGCCCGCTATCCATACATTCCGGCAGACCCGGGCAAACGGGACCAGAGATGCTACGAGGCATACAATATTCAGGTCCAGGGGCTGGCAAAGCGCCTGAAGGCCTCGGGCATCCGGAACGTCGTCATCGGGATTTCCGGCGGGCTCGATTCCACCCATGCCCTCATCGTTGCCGCCCGGACGATGGACCTGCTGGACCTGCCGCGCACGAACATCAAGGCGTACACGATGCCCGGCTTCGCCACCACCGGCAGGACGTACCGGAACGCCCTCAAACTGATGGAATCGCTCGGGGTCGAGGCCAACGAGATCGACATCCGCCCCAGCTGCCTCCAGATGCTGCGGGACATCGGCCACCCCTACACGGAGGGGGAAAAAGTCTACGACGTGACCTTCGAGAACATCCAGGCGGGCGAACGGACCTCCCACCTCTTCCGACTGGCCAACATGCGGGATGCTATTGTGGTCGGAACGGGGGATCTGAGCGAACTGGCCCTCGGCTGGTGCACCTACGGCGTGGGCGATCACATGTCCCACTACAACGTGAATGCCAGCGTACCCAAGACGCTGATCCAGTATCTGATCCGCTGGGTGGCCCAATCCGGACAGTTCTCCGAGGAAACGTGCGGCATCCTGCTGGACATCCTGAATACGGAAATCAGCCCGGAGCTTGTACCGGGCGAGGAAAACGGAGGCCCCGCGCAGAAAACCGAAGATTTCGTCGGCCCGTACGAATTGCAGGACTTCAACAATTTCTACATCACCCGCTACGGCTACCTGCCGTCGAAGGTGGCCTTCATGGCCTACTGTACGTGGCGGGACAAAAACCGGGGGCTCTGGCCCGATGTGCCGCCGGAGAAGCGGCGGCATTATTCCATCGGGGAAATCAGGAAATGGCTGACCGTCTACCTGGAGCGCTTCTTCAAGACCAGCCAGTTCAAGCGATCCTGCATTCCCAACAGCCCCAAGGTCGGGTCCGGCGGATCCCTGTCACCCCGGGGGGATTACCGCGCCCCGAGTGACAGCGAAGCGTCGGCCTGGCTGGAGAATGCCCGGTGCATACCAAACGAAGAGTGAAAATCCGAAGCACAGGCGGAATTCATGGCTGGCGAGCAGTTTCGGGACTTTGACGCGACACGGCTTTTCTGCCCCGTCTGCAGGCGGGCCGTCCCGGTGCGGAAACGGCTCCTCCTGATCCTTGCAGAGGGCGAGAAATACGACTACACCTGCACGGTCTGCGGAACATCCGTGGGAGACAAAATCGTCACGATGCGGGGGAAAAACGGGATTATCCACCGCTGACTTCAACCGTCAACCGGAGGCCCCCTTTCAAAACCCGCGCATACAAAAGGGCCATGGCGAACGACACCGCCATGGCCCTTTGCATTCTCTTCCTGTCTAACAGAACCTGCTTTGCCCTTACCGGCCGATTACGTAGCGGTAGGGATCGATGACATCCCGGAGGATGTGAAGCTCTTCCGCCGTCGGGGGCGGATTGTCGATGATCTTGGCGGCTTTCAGCAGCTCAAACCCGCAGTTGTCCTGCACGTCCTTCTCGGAATAGCCTGGATTGATCGCAATGATGCGCATCCGCTTGGACTCGGGCTCGAAATCCATGACCGCCATGTTGGTAATGATCTTGTAGGGACCGGCTCCCAGGGGAAGACCCGACTTGGCTCTGGAATCGCCGCCTTCCAGCCACCCGGGGGTGGTGATGTAGGCGCACTTCTCGGCGAACCGCTTGGGGTCCTGGGGGGTCATGACCATCATCCTCCAGCAGAAGGAGGCGAAATCGTTGGCGCCGCCGCTCCCGGGGAAGCGGACTTTCGGCTTCTGGTGGTCCGGCCCGATTCGGGTGGAGTTGAGGTTACCGTACATGTCGATCTGGGCGCCGCCCAGGAAGGTGTAGTCCAGCATCCCCCGGCAGGCCGCTTCCATGATCTCGCACATGCCGCTGGCCATTAGGGCCTTCCAGGTGGTCCGGGAATCGCCCACGGAGATGGGCATCTCGGGAATCAGGGGGGCCGCTCCGCCCGCCTCGAACAGAATGGTCAGGTTGGGGGATCCCGTCTTCTGGGACAGCATCGCCGCTGCACAGGGGGCACCCGTTCCGACACCGACCGAAGCACCGTCTTCCAGCTCCCGTGCGGCGGTGCAGATCATCAATTCCATGGTATTGTAGTCAGCCATTTGCTCTGTCTCCTCCTTTCCTTAAGCCCTTGCGCCGATGAACATGAATTCCTTCTGGCGCAGCATCTGCATTCTCCGGATTCCTCCGTTCCGATCGACATAATCGAAGTGATCCTTGCAGCTGTAAATGTTCTTGTCGAGGAACTTCTTGAATTCTTCCGGATCCTGCTCGACCTTCATCCATTCCCGCAGATGCTCTTCGTCGGAGAAGTATTCGCCGTACATGTTCCCGGGATAACTTCCATAGGGAACTTCGCAGACCGCATCGACGCACCAGTATGGGATCACCGTCAGGCTCGGATCCCGGCGGATCTCGTCCGTGGGAATCAGGCGCTCGCAGGTGATGATGAGCCGCTTGGCCGCCCGGGCCACGTCGAAATCCGACACGGTGATGCCACGGACACGGCAGTTCCCGTAGATGTCGGCCTCGTGCACATGAATGGCCGCGACATCCGGGTAAATGGCCGGCTGGGCAATGTATTTCGTCCCCGTGTAGGGACAGGCAATGACTTTCCCGCCGCTGTAGGTAAAGGTATCCGTTCCGAGAACATTCCGGGACGGGTAGAAGGAAACGCCCGCCGCGGCCGCCTTGAACCGGACGGACAGGGAATAGTTCGTCCACTCACTTACATCCACCTTGCCGCTCTCCATGTAACGACGGGCATTGGGAGAGAGACCACGGGCCTCCAGGCCGACGATGTACGCCACGTCCAGCTTGTCAAACACCTCACCGGCGCACATGATCTGGAAATCATGGGTTGACGTGTGACCGGCAAACCCCATGTTTTTCCGCCCCTGCCGGAGGATCTCGTGGGCTACGGCCGTGGGAATCCTGTTCGCACCGAAACCGCCGAGGCAAAGGTAATCACCGTCATGAACGAATTTCTCAACCGCTCCCTTCACGGTCATGAGCTTGCTCTCCAGTTTGCGGTTCTTGGTGCGGAAGAATGCCCGCGCCTTGTCCGCATCCGGATCCGTGAAGATCTTTCCGACTCCTTGTGCAATCACGTCCACTGAAAGCTACCTCCCTTTCTGGATTTTATTCGCTCGTACCGGACAACTCGTTCATCTTGGAGAAACGCGGAAGTCCGGACGCTTTAAGGCCATCCGAACGTTGATGCACATACTACAAGACGGTTCGAGAAGCAAGGAAATATGATCAATGATTGTTAAGGAATGTTGATCGGTTGCGAAGGGAAAGCGAGTTTCGCCTATTTACTTTTTCGTTTTCTGGAAGGCCTGCTTCAGACGATCTCCGAGGAGGCCGAAGGAGCCGGAAGCCGATTGTCCTTCATCCCCGTAGACCAGGTCCACATCGGTTCCGCCGGAATTTCCCTCCAGGTAGTCACCGAGGATCCCGCGACTGTGAGTGTCCTCATGGCAATAGATGCAGAGGTTTTCCCAATTGCTTCCATCGGCTGGATTGTTATGGTGATTTCCGTCCCGATGATGAACTGTGAGCAGGTGCCGATTGGCCGCATCGAAGGATCGGCCGCACTTGGCACAGACCAGCCCATGGATGGCCAGGGATCGCTCACGGTACCCTTCATCCCTCGTCCCGGCATCTCTTTTCAACTCCCGGACGATTTCCTCCGGGGAACGACCCGCAGGAACGCCGCTCTTTGCAGCACGGGTCTTGATTCGGCCCGCTCCCGGAGCATAGGTTACTTTTGCCATAATCGAAACCGGAACGGGAACTCAGACGCCCGGTCTGCGTCTCGCCCCAAGCTACACGGATTCCCGGGAGGATCGGCCCTGGTCCGGCTCGCGAAACACTTTCCAGAAAACCCGTACCCCTCTGGCTACCCCTGCAATCGTCGACAGCGACCGGACAAGCGGGTGCTTCAAACGACCGCGAAGGATCGATTCCACTTCGGACAGCACTCCCAGGATTCCCTGAAACCTCTGGATATAAAGGGCAACTGCTTCCACCTGCGAACTTACCACCAGGGTGGAGCGGTTGATGCTGGCGGATGTCTCTTCGAGGTTCTGCAGGATCCCCGGCAGTCTCCTGTTCAAAATCTCAAGAGTCTCGGTGGCTCTTTTCACTGCCTTCCATATTTGCAGCAGGAAGGGAAGCGAGAAGAGAACCAGCAGGAGAAAAGCACCGCAAATGATGACCAGGCTGATTTCAAGCATGGTTCACAAAACTCCGGATGCTCGATCCAATCAGGTGGTTTTTCCCTTTTCTTCCTTGAAGGCCTCGACACCGGCATCGATGGCTCTTTTCAGCCGTCCGGTATTCTCCTGGAGGCTCGCCTTTCCCTGGGCCGCCAGTTCCGAGGCCTTTTCCTCCATCTCGCCGGCCTTTTCTTTGGCGGCTTCCTCAATGGATTTCAGTCGGTTCACCGTGGCGTCATAAATCTTCTTACTCCGTTCAACGGCAGCCTCATACTCTTCCTTCGCCTTGGCCATCCATTCTTCCGATTTCCGGCCGATGTCCTCCCTTGTCTCCCTGCCACTCTTCGGGGCATAGAGAATCCCCAGCGCGGCGCCAATCAAACCTCCGATCAGCAGTCCCGTCAGTAAATCCGTCGCTCTGTTGGACATGACACTCCCTCCTTCCTTCCTTGGCACATATCCACAATCCGGATCCAATCCCACGACATGAACAGGTTTATATCTTTATCATAAAGAAAGGAAACAAGGAAGAAAAGACGTGAATACGGCAACAAGCAGGAATGGTTGTGCATCTCCGGATCGACAAAACAAAACCGGGCATCCGCGAGGCGGATACCCGGTTTTTATGCAATCTTGTCTTGAGGTAACTACTTTGCCGGAGCTGCCGGGGCTGCCGGGGCTGCCGGGGCTGCGCCGGGGGCTGCGGGAGCTGCACCAGGGGCTGCGGGAGCTGCACCAGGGGCCGGAGCCGGGGCCGGAGCCGGGGCCGGAGCCGGGGCTGCCTGCTTCACCTCTGCGGGTTTCGGCTCTTCTGCCTTCTTGCAGCCAACCACTGCGAAGGATAACGACACGCAGAATAGCAGGGAAAGAACGATAGCGAAGACCCTCTTCATCTACCTATTCACCTCCTTTCATGAGACTTTTGATCTTTCTGTGATCCTTATCGTCACAGGTCATTGGGCACGAACGATACGCTTTTTTTTTGCCTTGTCAAGTCAATTTTATCGGTATATACAGCCGAAACTGAAACGCGGGGCTCACTCCCCGAGGGGGGAACCAATGATCTTGGGCATCGATGTTGGGGGGACGCATACCGATGCAGTCCTGATCGAAAATCTGGCCGTCAAGCGCAAGACAAAAGTTCCGACCGACGAGAAAAACCTGCTGAATTCCCTCCTTGCGGTTACCACCGATCTTTTGAAAGAAGAACAGCCGCAGAAACTCGAACGTGTTGTTCTGAGCACGACCATCTCCACGAATGCCATCGTCCAGAAAAAAACGGATCCGGTCGGGATGATCCTCATCAGCGGTCCCGGGCTACCTCCGTCCTTGCTGCCCGTCCACCAGGACAGCATCCATATCCGTGGCTACTCGAACCACCGGGGTGTGGAAATGGCGGCCATCGATCCTGCCGAAGTCTCCAGGGCATCGAAGCATTTTCTGGAAACGGGGATCAAACACATTGGCGTGGTAGGCAAGTTTTGCACCCGGAATCCGAAACAGGAAAGTGCAGTCCGGGAACTTCTGGATGGAGCCTTCGAGCACATATCCTTGGGACACCGCCTGTCCGGTCATCTGAATTTCCCCCGCAGGATCGCCACAACCTATCTCAACGAGTCGATCTGGAGACGATACAACTCCTTCATTTCCCAGATCCAGGGCTTCGTGCGCGACCAGGGAATCGCCGTCCCAATCTACATCCTCAAGGCGGACGGAGGGACCTTCGACATCGAGCATTCGCGTGATTTCCCCGTTCAGACCATTCTCTCCGGCCCGGCGGCCAGCATCATGGGCATACTCAGCATGGCCCGCTGCCGTCAGGACGCCGTCGCCCTGGACGTGGGCGGGACGACGACCGACATCGCCCTCTTCGCCGACGGCGTGCCTCTGCTGGAGCCTTTCGGCGTTACCATCGAAGGCCACAAGAGCCTCATTCGGGGACTGAAGACAAAGTCCATCGGGGTGGGTGGGGACAGCCGGGTCGTCGTCACGGATAGAAAGCTCCGGATCGGGCCCGTTCGGGAAGGACCGGCATATGCCTGTGGAGGCCCCTGCCCCACACCGACGGATGCCATGATTGTCCTCGGCCTTACCGCCATCGGAGATCCGTCGCTGGCCCGGAAAGCCATGGAGGACGTGGGAAGGCAACTGGGCATTGGGAGCGAGGATGCGGCACGGGCCGTCCACGAGGAAACCTGCCGGATCGTCGCGGCAGCCGTCACGTCCATGATCGATGAAGTCAACAACAAGCCCGTATATACGATCCATGAGATGCTGGAAGGCAAGAAACTGACTCCCGAGACCCTGTTCGTGGTCGGAGGCCCCGCCGGACCGATCGCTCCGCGTCTGTCGGAACTCCTGGGCTGCCCCGTACAGATTCCCGAGCATGCCGAAGTGGCCAATGCCATCGGTGCCGCGCTGGCACGCACTACTGCCGAGATGACACTCCTCGCCGACACAGAGCAGCGGATCCTGACGATCGCGGAAGACGGTTACCAGGAAAGCATTCCAGCCAATTTCAGCAGGATGGACGCTATCCGGATCGGACAGAATCGTCTGCGTGATAAGGTAACGTCCATGGGAGCGCGGGAAGAGGACCTGGAGATCGAAGTGATCGAAGACATGGAATTCAACATGGTCAAGCAGTTCTACACGACCGGGAAAAACATCCGCGTCAAGGTGCAGGTCAAGCCGGGATTGATCGCCGGCCTCGCCGCAGGGGAGAAGCGATGACGAAGAAACTGAGAAAAACGGGGCTCATCTTTTTCCCCGCCTTCGATTGGGCCATTTCCCCCACCCACCCGGAACGCGAAGAACGGCTCCTCTACACGCAGGACCAGGTCTTCGAAGAGGGTCTCCTCGATTTCGAGAACATCATCGAGTTCAAACCGGGCCTGGCGACCGTCGAGGACATCAACCGGGCCCACATCTGTGTACCCGACGCCCGCTCCGTCATCACCGAATCCCACCTGATTTCCGCCGGCGGAGCCATCACCGCGGCCGACAGGGTCCTGCGGAAAGAAGTGGACAATGCCTTCGCCCTCGTCCGGCCGCCGGGCCACCACTCCATGCTGGTCGTGCACGGTGCCCGGGGATTCTGCAACATCAACATCGAGGCCGTTATGGTGGAATACATCCGGAAGCATTACGGCATCCGGAAAATCGCCATCGTCGACACCGACTGTCACCACGGCGACGGGACCCAGGACATATACTGGAACGACCCGGACACCCTCTGCATCTCCATCCACCAGGACGGCCGGACGCTGTACCCGGGTACGGGCTTCCCCGAGGATATGGGAGGACCGAACGCCCTCGGGTATACGATCAACATCCCCCTGCCGCCCCGGACGTCCGACGAGGGATTTCTGTATACCCTGGAGAATGCAATCCTGCCGATCCTGGACGATTTCAAGCCCGAACTGGTCATCAACTCCGCCGGCCAGGACAATCACTACAGCGACCCGATCACAAACATGCGTTTCAGCGCCCGTGGATACGCCCTTCTGAACGACCGGCTGTCTCCGGACATCGCCGTCCTGGAGGGCGGGTACTCCATCGAGAAGGCCCTGCCCTACGTGAATACGGGCATCATCCTGGCCATGGCCGGTCTCGACTACGATTCCGTCCGGGAACCGGACTACCATGCGGAGTCCCTCCGCCAGTCGGATGAACTGACGCGGAAAATCGAACGGGACGTGATGGAGATCCGCCAGATCTGGAAAAACAGGCATTCCCTGAAGAAAAAGACGATCGGGGATGCCCGGTACACCCGGCGCCGGAAGGGCATCTACTACGATACGGACGGCATCTCCGAGCACCAGGAGGAAACAGTCCGCATCTGCGAGGACTGCGGCGGCCTCGTCCTGATCGACTCCCAGGCGGATACGGGAAAGCGGATCTATGCCGTCATCATCCCGCATCACGCCTGTCCCGCCTGCCGCCAGGAGGGTGAGGAATTTTTCGGGAAGATACCCGTCCAGCAGTATTCACACGTCTATCTCCAGGACCGGGACCGGGACAGCTTCCAGGTGAAATCGAGGCAATCGCGATCGTGAAAGGGGCTCACGGCAGGACCGGGACAAAAACAGGATCTCGATTCCTCCCGGGAATAAACGATCAGTCTATGAACCGGGCTACCGCACCCGGTGGAATTGCAACCAAGGAGAAAGGAGAGGAAGCGTGAGCGACGACGTCAACAAGAAAACCCAGGAGACGGCGACCAAGCTGTTCGGCAAGGGGATCAAGATGGATCCTCCGTACCTGATGTGGCGCCAGTACGACAAGGATCTGGCCAACGACTTTTCCCGGTTCATCACGGGAAACCTGTACTCCAGGACGGTGCTGACCCTGCCGGAGCGGCAAATGGTGGCCTGCGCCATGCTGGCGGCCCTCCGGGCCACGGGCGAGTTGAAATTGCACGTCAACGCCGCCCTGAACGTGGGCTGCGACCCCCGGAAGCTGGCGGAGATCTTCTTCCAGGTGGCTACCTATGCCGGCATGCCCGCCGTCAACGAGGCACTCGAGGTCTACCGGGAGGTTCTGAAGGAACGGGGCGAATGGCCGATCAAGTGATCCGGCGATATTGAAAAAGCACGACATGGAAAAGGGAGGCAGGTTTGAGATCTGTCCT
>CAZXMK010000028.1:15973-17732 GCA_964641935.1 uncultured Syntrophaceae bacterium | reverse complement strand
GGTTGTTGAAGTCGTGGGCGATGCCGCCGGCAAGCGTGCCGATGGACTCCAGTTTCCGGGAGCGGTTGAGCTCCTCCTTCAGCCTCTCCTGCTCCTCCTCCACCCGCTTTCGCTCGGTGATATCCCGGGTAAAACCCAGGATTCCCGTTGCCTGTCCGGCCTGATCGCGCAGGAAGGTAACCTTGATTTCGCCCCACACGAAGCCGCCGTTCTTATGAACGTGCTCCACCTCGATGATTCTCGACCGACGGGAATCCCGGTTTCCGCTCCCCTCGGCAGCCCGCTCCTCGGCGAAGATCTGCATGCACTTCTCCAGGGAGGCGGGGGTCAGCACACCGCCCGGCGGCATGCCCAGGAACTCTTCCGCCGTATATCCGAGCATCTCCTCGATGTAGGGACTCACATAGGTGAACCGGAGGTCCAGGTCCGTCGTCCAGATGCCGTCCCGCGCGTTCTCCGCCAGCCTTCGGAATCTCTCCTCGCTGTCCCGCAGCGCCCTTTCCATCTCCTTGCGGGCTGTGATGTCGTGAACGATGGAGTGGAGCAGGTCCTTCCCCTTCACCCGGATCCGGCTGCTGAACACCTCGACGTCCCGGATCGAGCCGTCCGCGCGGCGGTGGCGGAACTCGAACCGGAACTGCCGGTCGTCCTTGGCCCGCTCCATCGCCTTTTTCACTTCCTCCGGGGGGAGCGTGTTGATCTCGGTCATCTTCATCCGCCGGAGGCGCTCCATTGGCCAGCCGTAGTACTCCACGGCCGCCCGGTTGGCATCGACGATTCCGGCCGTTTCCGGATCGAGCAGCATCTTGACGGCGGCGTGGTTGTCGAAGAGGTTCCGATACAGTTCCTCGCTCTCCCGCAGCCCCTCCTCGGTCTGTTTGCGCGCCTGGATCTCCTGCTGGAGTTGCCGGTTCGCCGCCTCGACTTCTTTTTTCTGTTCCTCGAGGACGTCCAGGGACTCCTCGATGCGATTCCGGAGCATCTCCGGCGCGATCACCATGACGGCGACCAGCATGGAAAAGATGAACAGGCCGGTGATCCAGGCCATGGTCGACCTGGAGGTCAGCATGTGTTCCGGGTAGATCGGGATGAAGCCGGTCGTCATTCCGACGGCCACAAAGGCGATGGCGGCGACGCTGATGAGAAGGACGAGGATCCCCGTCCGCATCCCATAGAGCAGGGCCGACAGGAAGCAGACGCCGAGCAGGAGCTGCATGCCGACACCGCTCATGCCGATGCGCAGGAGGATTGAAAAGGAAATCAGGAACAGCGCAGAGACTAAGATCAGCGCCCGGACCCTGTAGGGCAGTTTCCGGGAAGTGAAGGTCCCCGCCAGGAAGATGCCGTACAGGCCCAGGTAGAGTACGGAGAACACCCACCGGCCCTGCATCCAGGACTGGACGGATCCGATGACGGCGGCGGGCAGGCCGAGGAGCGATATGACATAGAGGATCCTGTTCAGGATGGTCCGGCGAAACTCCGCGACTTCCGGCCTGTCACTGTCCGTACGGAAGAAAAAAGACCTGGAACCCGGTTTCTTGCCCATATCCATCTCTCACCGGTCCTTCTCTCACCCGGAGAACCTCACGGACCCGGAGTGTTCAAATGGATGCCCGCGGGCAGGTAGACGCGGACCATGGTCCCTTTTCCTTCCTGCGACTCCACGGTCATGCAGCCGTTGTGCCTTCCGACCACGGAATGGCAGACCGACAGGCCAAGTCCCATCCCCTTTTCCGCGCCCCGCTGCTTGGTGGAATAG
>CAZXMK010000028.1:0-15873 GCA_964641935.1 uncultured Syntrophaceae bacterium | reverse complement strand
CGCCCTCGGGAGCATCCGCCATCAGCAGTTCGAGGTAGCCCTGGATGACAGCGAGGAGATTGTTGAAATCATGGGCTATTCCTCCCGCCAGGGTGCCGATGGACTCCAGCTTGCGGATCTTGATCTGCTCTTCCTCGGCCCGCTTGCGATCCGTGACATCCCGGTTCAGGATGATCAGCCTCGCGGGCTCGCCTCCGTCATCCAGCAAAACGATCCCGTTGGCCTGGATATGCCGGATCGCCCCGTCGGAACGGATGATGCGGTACTCGGTGGTAAATCCCTTTTCCCCGATCGTCCGGGGGATGTAATCCCTAAATGCCCGGTCGCGGTCTTCCGGGTGAACACGGTTCAGCCAGTCGTTCCGGGTGACGAAGGAGTCCCTGGAAACGCCGAACATCTCGTACATCCTGTCGTTGCAGGTCACGGTGCCCGTCCGGATGTCCCCATCCCAGACGCCAAAGGAACCCGACTCCAGGGCCAGGGCAAGCCGCCGTTCGTTCTCTTCCAGTTCCTTGTATGCTTTCCGAACCGCACTGAGCGGGTATCGCTGGAAGAGGAGAAAAATCAAGATCCCCATCATGACGGAGCTGACGCCGACGATGACCGTCTGCACAACGAGATGGTTTATGGAACGGGTGATCTCGACGTTCGCCACCGTCCTGCCTGCATCATGGACAGGGGCACGGAACGTGACCAGCGGCCCCGTCAGGGATTCCTCGGTTTGGGCAATGACCTGTCCTTTCATGTCCTTGACGGCCCTTGCCTGTCCGACATCGTAATCGAGCCTGTTTTCCAGGATCTCCTGGAGCCGGAGTTCCTCGAACTGCCAGGTTTTGGGATTCCGGACAACGAGCCCTTCCACGGACCGTGCGGAAAATGCAAGTTCCGTGTTCACGCTTCCCTGCATGTTTTCATACGAGACGAGGAAATAGCCCAGGGGCACGCAGACGGCCACGACAAGGCTGATGACGACAACCAGGACCGATGCGATTCGGGTTATGGACGGGACAGGCTCTTTCATTTTCCGGAACCGGTCACGAGAACTCCGTATTTCCAGGCAAGGGCGCGTCCTCTCTTCGAGTATACAAATTCCAGGAACTGCGAGGCGGCGACGGGAAGTTTCCCGGTCGTTGCGATGATGATCTCCTTGGCGAGCGGGTAGGTTCCGTCGGCAAGGGTCTTGCGGCCCGGCCTGACGCCGTTGAGCGCGACGACATTCAGCGGCATCCCTGAGACGAGGACGCCGGCGAGAGCAGCGGTGCCGATCCCTCCGGGCGTCCTGGAAACGGCTTCGTTCGACTCCGGGTCGGTCAGGGCGATCCTCATCCCCTGCCGCTGGTGTGCCGCGGCCACCGCCACGGCCATGGCCGGCGAAAGACTTTTCAGGATCTTCGTATCCGTGTCTTCCCGGGGACGCAGGATGACCCGGACGGTTTCCCCGCCGGGCCAGTTCTTCGTCCGTCCTGTATAGATACCCTCCAGCTCACGGGTCGATATGGTTTTCAGGCGGACTTCCCGGTGGGTAACGACGGCCAGGGGGGTTCTGCCGAAGGGCTTCGATACCCCTCCACGGGCGGTCTCCTCCGGATTCAGAGGACGGCTGACGACGGCGATATCGATCGCCCCGGCAAGAAGCGCCTTGATCGAGCCCGAGCTGCCCAGCGGTTTTGCGAATTCAAACGAGACGTTCCTCTTCGTTTTGCCGTAGGCCTCTGCGAGGGGCTTCATCATGTCCAGGGGAGCTCCGGAACCGTTGATCCGGATCGTCTCTCCCGCCCCGGCGTCCTGCACACCCGCACAGAGGAGAAAAAGCGCTATTGCGAGATATAGTGGAAAGGGAGGAAGGCACCGGCGGCGCATGTTCATGATCCTCTCCTCAACGGGTTGGATGGGTCGCTTGAGATCGATTTCCTCCGGGCAGCGGTGTTGTACGTCAGCGACGATCCGGCTTTGCCTTGAGCCTGCCGGAGCAGACAATATAGGTCCTGCCGTCGCTCCCCTTTGCCGCCTGGAAGTAGGTCGTCTTGAAGTACAGGCCGCTTTCGCCGGGATGGGTGTAAATGTAGTCCTCCCAGCCGCTCCCGTCCTTCAGCGCCCGGGTGACGATCTCATCCCGGAACGCCTTCCCGTCCACATCCGTCTTTCCCTTGAAGTTGATACCCACCGTTTTGGGATTCTCCGCGTGGGCGGCCATGGTCACTCCCGGATCGTACACGAAGACGTAGAGCGCCCGGTTGTCCCGGTCGCGGTAGGGCTGCTCGCCGGCGTTGATCCTGCGGATCGTCAGGGCGGCATCCCCGGCCAGGTCCTTTGCCGTGCGGTCGACTAGCCGCCTCACCTGCTCCTCGGTAATCCCGTCTTTCCCGTAACGGGGCTTCAGGTAGTGATCGAAGATCTCCTCGTAGGCGCTGAAGCCTTCCCGGTTCTTTTCGCGCTTGAGATCGTCCAGCGCCCGTTGCATCCTCTGAACGACCTCCCGTGGCGTGTTCCGGCTCACGGCGAAGTAGAGCTCGCCCTCGTGGAGCGGATAGACGCTCCGGAAATTTCCGGCGTCGGCGGCCAGGTGCCGGATCAGCCAGAGTCCCGCCGTTTCCTCGTAGGCCCAGGCGTCGACGGTCCCGGCCTCGAGAAGCCGGATCGCGTCTTCCGGCTTGTTCCGGATGGTGACGGACTTGCCTTTGATTCCCCCCCGGGCCAGGAGCTGTTCCCCGATGTCGTCCCGGAGCACGGCGATCTTCCGTTTCTTCAGGTCGTCGAAGGAATCGATTTTGAGCGCCCGGTCCCTGCGGGCGATCAGGACGATTTTCGTCGGGGCGATGGGACCGACCCACTGGAAGAGCTTTTCCCGCTCCGGCGTCCGGGTCGCGGAGAACAGGACCGTGTTTTTCCCGTTCCGGGCGGTCCGGTATCCCTCGGTCCAACTCGTCAGCCGGATCCGTTCGCGGCGGAAATTGAGGTTCGCCCTCTTCATCATCTCTTCGAGAAGATAGACGGAGATGCCCTCCAGGCGCCCGTTTTCCCGGTAATTGAAGGGCGGGTACTGCTCGGTCAGGAAGGTCAGCTCCGGGGCGGCGAGCGGCCTTGCCTGAACCGCCGCCGGTGGAAAGACAAAAAATGCTGCCAGGAATGAAAATGCGAGAAGACATGCCAGCTTGATGTTGAGTCCTTTTCCGATCATCCGTCCGTCCCTCCCGGGAGATTGAGTTGAGCAGGGCGGTTTTCACCGCTCCCGTCCTCGGCCGTCGACGCCGCCGCCGGGCTTCCCGTCGGCGTGACCGGCACTTTGGCCGTGCCCGCAGTTTCACACGAATCACGAAATCCGTCAATTATTGCCTTCGGGGAGAGGAGATTTCATGGAGGTCCGCCGGACGGGAGCCGGTCACCCGATTTTATCGAGGACATTGCGAATGGCTTCGGCCAGCACCTGAATCCGGAGCGGCTTGATCATGAAGAATCGGATCCCCAGGGCGGCCTGCTCTTCCAGGTCCGTCTGCCCCTGAAATCCGGAGCACAGGATGACGGGAATGTCGGCTCGAATTGCACGAAGCTCCCTTGCCACGTCGAATCCCGTCATGCGCGGCATGGTCTTGTCCGTGATTACCAGATCGAAGGCGTCCGGATCCCGCCGGAAAACCTCGATCGCATGCACCGGGTCCGTCTCGGCCACAACCCGGTACCCCAGGTCCTCAAGCTGCTCTTTCCCCAGGCTGGCCAGGATCTCCTCGTCATCGACGAACAGAATCCGCTCGCCGGCCCCCGGCAGGGAGGCCTCTTCCATGAACGGGATGGCATCGGCCGGACTGTCCATCAGCGGGAGGTACACGCTGAAGAGCGTCCCCCTGCCGGGCTCGCTGTACACCTTGACGTCCCCGCCGTGGTCTTTCACGATGCCATGGACCACCGCCAGCCCCAGGCCCGTCCCCTCACCCTTTCCCTTGGTCGTGAAGTAGGGCTCGAAAATCTTCTCCAGGTTCTCCGCCCGGATGCCCCGGCCCGTGTCCCGGACATTCAGCTTCAGGTACCGCCCGGCGTGAAGGGAAGGAAAGCGCAGTTCCTCCGCCTCCCCGATGAAGAATTCCTCCAGGCCGATCTCCAGCACCCCGCCTTTCTCCGCCATGGCCTGCCCGGCGTTCGTGCACAGGTTCATCAGCACCTGGTGAATCTGGCCCGCATCCGCCAGGATCACGTCCGACGACGCGTTCAAGTTCTGCCGGATCTCGATGGTCGTGGGCAGGGACGCCCGGATGAACTTCGCAACCTCCCGGACAATCGGAACGACCGCGGTCGGACGCTTCTCCTGCACCGCCCGGCGGCTGAAGGTCAGGATCTGCTGCACCAGGTCCCGCGCCCGTCCGGCCGCCTTCAGAACTTCCCCCATGGCGTGATACACCTTCGGACGGTCCCGGACCTGTTCCTTGTACAGCTCCGTGTAGCCGATGATGGCGCCCAGGATGTTGTTGAAGTCGTGGGCCACCCCTCCCGCCAGGGTGCCGATGGCCTCCATCTTGTGGGCCTGGCGGAACTGGGCCTCCAGGCGGATGCGGTCCGTGATGTCCCGCATCGTCTCGATGGCCCCGACCACCGATCCCTTCGTATCGTAGAGAATGGACGCCGTTCCCAGCAGGTGCACCTCTTTTCCCCGCAGGTCGGGTATGAATGATTCGCCGATGAGAACATTCCCCTGCCATCTTACGGAATTGTACCTTACCCGGGCTTCCTCTTCCGGCTGAAGGACCAGGTCGATCAGGATCGGCCTTCTCTCTCCGTAGAAGGGAACGGCATATTCCCGGTCCCCCCTGCCGAGCATGTCCTCCTTCCGGACTCCTGTCAGGTCCTCGATGGCGCGGTTCCAGGCGATGACCTTGCCGGCCTGGTCGATGACGAACGTGGCATCCGGCAGAAAGTCGATGATGTCAGCCAGCTGCCTCTGGGTTTCCCGCAGGGTCTCCTCCGCCCGCTTGCGCTCGCTGATGTCGACGATGACGGCGATGGTTCCCCGGATGGTTCCGTCGGGGTTCAAATCCGGCATGCAGGTGAGAAGTCCGTACATCGTTTCGCCGGCGATATTCTGGTTCCAGGTTTCCAGGGTCACCGTCTCGCCGCCGAATGCACGCTCCAGCGAAGGCCGCACCCGCTGGAACGTCTCCTCGCCGATCACCTCGGCAACCGTGCGTCCCAGGATCCGATCAGGAGTCATGCCGTACAGCAGCTCGTACTGGTTGCTGACGAAGCGGTATCGATAGTCCCGGTCGATCCGGGCGACCAGGCCGGGGAAGCTGTTGATGATCATAGAAAGCTGCTGCTCGCTGTCGCGCAGGAACTCTTCACCCTGTTTCCGGGCCGTCACGTCATCGTAGATCGCCACGATCTCGCCGGAGGGCAGCCTGAAGACGTGGTTTTCCCGCCACCCCGCGATCCGCTCGTCCCGGTAGAAGGAGACGTCGTGATCCTCCGGTTCGCCCGTCCTTAAGACCCGCTGAAAAACATCCAGGATCCCGAACGCCCGGACTCCCGGGAAAACCTCGGTCACCCGCCGGCCCAGGATTTCCTCCCGCCGGACCTTTTCCAGGCGTTC
Organism: uncultured Syntrophaceae bacterium; assembly: GCA_964641935.1. Taxonomy (GTDB): domain Bacteria; phylum Desulfobacterota; class Syntrophia; order Syntrophales; family PHBD01; genus PHBD01. The sequence continues at coordinate 10,298 of CAZXMK010000028.1, read as the reverse complement.
CGCCGCCCGGTTAAAATCCCGGATGACAAAGTCCCCGCCGTCGTCGACGGCTTCATAGACGGCCACACAGCTGCTCATTTGATCGAAGAGCTGGCGGAAACGATGTTCGCTCTCCTTGAGCGCCTCCTCGGCCCGCCTCTGGTCGGTCACGTCGCGTACGCTCATGACGAAGCCCGCAATGGCGGGATTGTGCATCAGGTTGATGCCGACGCCCTCCATAACGCGTTCGACGCCGTTCCGGCGCCGGATGCGGAACCGGTTCGGGATCGCGATGTCCCTTGTCCCGAGGGCCTTCCTGTAGTCTTCGACGGCTCTCGGCAGATCCTCCGGTACGATCATCTCAAACGTGTTCATCCCGACCAGCTCATCGGGGCGATAACCGATCAGGCGCTCGGCGGAGGGCGTGACGTAGCTGATGATTCCCTGCTCGTCCGTAATCAGGAGAATGTCGGACGAATTTTCGGTGATCGTCCGGAAATACTCCTCGCTCCTGCGCAGCGCCTCCTCGGCCCGCTTCCTGTCGGTGACGTCCCTGGAGACGCCGTGGATTCCCGTCAGGCTCCCCCGGTCATCTCGCAGGGAAGTGATGATGGTCTCCATCCAGCGGGTCGAGCCGTCCTTGTGCATGTACTCGAGGAGGATCGTCGTCGCCCTTGCAGGATCCGCGTCGCCCCGTTTCTCCAGGGCCAGTTCCCGTTCCAGGACCTCCATCCCGGCGGCCACGGACTCCGGGGTCAGTTTTTCCCTGATGTCCAGCGCCATCCGCTCTTCCTGGCTGTATCCGAGAACGGTCTCCACGGAGGGCGTGACGTAGATGGTTCTCAGGTTCATATCCGCGATCCAGACGATGTCCGTCATCTTGTCGGTGACGAGCTTATAGCGGCGCTCGTTCTCCCGCAGGGCCTCCTCGGCCCGCCGGCGGTCCGTAATGTCGCGTCCGACGGCAATCAGGCCGACGACATCCCCGTCCTGCATCATGGGAGCGCCGCTGAGTTCGAGCAACCGGACGGCTCCGTCCGACGCCACAAACCGGTAAACCGCATTCGGAACGGTTGTACCCTCAAGCACGCGCTTTGCGTCGGCAAGCACCCGTGCATGGGATTCCTGCGTCAGGAACAGGCCTAAATCGGACAACGTGCGGCCTGTGAAATCCTCCGGCCTGTAACCCAGTACGCTCTCCACGCTCGGGGACACGCCCGTGATGCCGAGGCCGGCGTCGACCTGGACAATGACGTCCTTCACGTTCCTGAAACACTGCCGGTACCTGTCCTCCACAGCTCTCAGCCGGAGATTTTCAGCCTCGAGTTCCAACAGCCGCTTTTCGAGCGTCTCGGAGACGATTCCTTTGCCGTTCACGGCTTTATCCCTTCCGGTTCTCGGGAAATGGACGGCCCGAACACGATGCGCGCGCTGTGGCGTCCGGAGCATGTCCCTGCCTGAATCTGTCGGGAATACCGATCCATGGGACCTGTGAAAAGGAGACCGTTAAAGGGTGAGTATTGAAAATGGGATTGCCTGGTGAACGAACCGCAAAAAGGGCTGCGCAAAGAAAGGGTTGGTTAACAAATCCAGTATTAGTATAGTATTAGTGTATAGTCGCTCTTAACAACGATGTCAAGATCGTTTTCATCGGCTGGTCTGACAGGATCTATTCCACGGAGAGCAGGTGCGACTGCAGATTGACCTTCTCCCTGGACAGGCCGAGCTTTTTTCGGATGTTGATCCGGTGCCGGTCCACCGTAAGCTTGCTGGTTCCGAGCATCTCCGCGATTTCCCGACTCTTCTTCCCTTCCCGGATCATGCTGGCCACCTGGGCCTCCCGGGGCGTGAGCTTCCCCTGCATGGAGGAAAGACCAGCCAGGAAAGGCGATGCGATTTCCCGCAGGTTCGCCTTCAGGAGATCCAGATAGTGCATGCCCCTGGCATTCAGGCCGCAGGATCCCAGCTCATCGAGGGCAGGCAGGACCAGTTGGTCGATGTTCATCTGCAGCTTCTCCTCGAGGATCTTCCGGTCCTCCTCGCGCTGCTTCAGGAGATACCGCAGCGCCGAATTCGCCTCGCTCAACTGCAGCGTCCGTTCCCGGACCGTGGCATCGAGGTTGTCGAGTATCTCCTTCAGGGCCTTCTCGGCCTCCTTGCGGTCGGTGATGTCCCGCAGGTAAGCCAGGATGCACCGCTCTCCGCCGAAGATCACCTCGACCGGCGACACGTCGAGATGGATGCATTGGCCGTCCGGCTTCAGCACCCGGGTTTCGATCTGCCTCTGTCTCGCCTGTCCCCGGTTGAACCGGTCGACGGCATCCCTGAAAGCCGCCTGGTCGTCGGGATGGATATAGGTGCCCATGACCGTTCCCAGCATCTCGCCCCGGGTCCGGCCGATCCGGTCCAGGAACATCTGGTTGACGTAAACGTAGCGGCTGTCCCGGGCGATGACCACTCCATCGTTGGAGCTCTCCAGGGCCGTCCGGTAGAGCGCCTCGCTCTCCTGGAGCGCCTTCGCCATCCGCTTTCGGTCTGTGACGTCCCGGACGAACGAGACCGCCAGGCCCTTTCCTTCATAGCTTATGATCCGGGCGCTGACCTCGATGGCGATCTCCGAGCCGTCCTTGCGGATATTTCTGCGCTCGAGGACGCCGGCACCGTCTTCCACGAGGCGCTTCACATCTCCCTGCAGCGGAAGAACCCAATCCGGGTCGATCCGTGCAATGCTGGAGCCGATGAGCTCCTTCCGGCCGTAGCCGAGCATCCGGCAGGTATTTTCGTTTACGTCGGAAATGTTCCCCTCGAAATCGTTGATGAAGATGGCGTCGTTCGTGTTCTCCACGATGACGCGATATCTTGCCTCGCTTGTCCTCAGGACCTCTTCGAGCCGCTTCTGCTCCGTGATGTCCTGTGCAACGCCCAGCAGATAATGCTCCCCGGCTCTCCTGATGAGCGTCGCGGATATGATCACGTGGGCCTCATGGCCGTTGCGGTTCCGGAGCCGCGTTGCAAAATCGACAAGACTTCCTTTTTCTGCCAGTTCACGGAATATTTTTCGCCGATCGCCGCCATCGACGAACAGGTCGAGCACCTCCGTCGTGCGGCCGACGGCGTCCTCACGGGCCAGCCCCATCGCCCTTTCCCATGCCCTGTTTACGTCCACGATCACGCCGTCCCTGACGCGCGTGACGGACATGGGCGCCGGGCTGGCCTGGAAGACGATCGAGAGGATCTCCTCCAGTTCTTCTTCGGCCCCGGCCGGATTCCTGTACGGTCTGTTGTCTTCTTCCATCCCCTGTTTCACCGTTGTATTCTTAACTCCGCTTGACTGCCGGCGGGAAAGCCGTCTCTACCTCAGTTCCCTGAACCGGGCCTCGACCGCCGTGATGTCTTCGATGCGGATCAGGGCGTCATAGAAATCCCGGCCGGAAAGCTTCTCCAGGTGCACAAGGTGCTCGCCGATAGCCTTCACGTACCCCTGGAAGGTCTTCCCCGAGCGGAGATGGATCACGACCTCTTTGCCGCTGTAAACTTTCAGGTTGTCCCTGATCGAGTGGGCCGACTCGAACGTCGCCCCTTCCACGGCAACCGCCTTCCGGGCCTGTGCCTCCGCCGGATAGCCGGCTGACATGGCCGCCAGCAGAATCACGGCCAGCAGCGCCGGCCAGGCAATCCTGTCTGTCCGTTTCATAAATCCTCCTTTTGGAAAGAAAGTGTTCTTTTTTCATATAGCATTTCCAGAGGAGAGAAAAGAGGTCTGAATCCCCTTCCGTCACACCGTGTTCCATATCCAGGGATATGGGTAAATATGCTCGCTGCGATATTGCGTTCGCCCATTGGCGCATGCATAAGTCGGCCGTTCCCCGTGCGTGCAGGTGCGTCTCCCGCCGTCCGCGACGGACCGGGCAGCAGCCGGACCGGCATGGAGCGGGGTTTGCAGCGGACCGGCGGTCCTGCCGGTCGCGGATGATCAATCCATACAAAGAAGAAGCTGGGAATGGTGAGGGACAAGAGGGGTCTTTCGGGAATCGCAGCGGTGGTCCTGGTCGCATGCGGGCTTTTCCTCCTGGCGGGATGCGGCAGCAAGTCGAACATCCCCGTTGCCGGCGATTACCAGGCCGTCTTCATGGACACGGGACAGGTTTTTTTCGGCAAGCTGGAAAACACCGGCTCGGACTATCCGGTCCTGAAGAACGTCTTCTACATCCGCCAGCAGACCAGCCCCGAAACAAAGGAAGTGAAGAGCGTCCTGATCCGCCGCGGCAGCGAGTGGCACGCGCCGGACCGGATGATCATCAAGGCGAGGCACATCGCCGCCATCGAGCCGGTGGGAGCGGATTCGCAGGTGGCGAAGTTGATCAAGGAGGCGGAAGCCAAGCCGGCGGTAAAGTAGGAGGCATCCGCATACCGGCTTATAATCCACCCCGTTCTACCGGTTTCTCATCGCGGACAAAAGAGGAAGGCAACAACCGGCACAAGAAGGCCATCACGGGAAGAAGACTCTCAGTCTGAAAGCGTTTCCCGGCGATCACAGCGGCGGAGTCGGGGTTGGCGCTGCCAGGAACCTCGCGAGCCGATGATCATTTCGGGATCCGGAGACGGTGGGGCCGACAGTAAAGGCCGATCAACCCCGGACGTCATCAGGCCTGTCCGGGGTTTTCTTAACTCATTCCGATCATTTTCCCTTATCCGCCCTCTCCAGGACCATTCGGATCGCCTTTTCCAGGGCGCGGTTGAACTCCTCCGGGCGGTTCATCATCAGGAAATGATCCGCCTTCGGGATGACGATGGCGTCATAGGACAGCATGTGCCGCCGGTTCGCCTCGCAGTTGACGGGCCAGAGGTCCCCGTTCACGCCGACCACGGGAACGCGGACCTGATCGAAGACCCTGGCCGCCTCTCCCGTGACGTACTGCATCATCAACTCGTTCATGGCGCTCAGGGCCACGGCCGGCGGCGCCGCCGACATGTCTGCAAGGATCCACTCGCGGAGCCGCTGATCGGTCCGGGGCGAGATCATCGACCCGACGAACTGCAGGCTCCCGGCCCGAAAATCCTTTTTCAGGGGAGCGGTCATCTTTTCGAGCACTTCGCGGGTCATCGGGTACTCGACATTTTCGAGCGTGTCGACGCCGATCAGGCCGGCGACGCGGCCGGGCAGCAGGCGGGCGGCCTCCGCGATCACCGAGCCGCCCATGGAGTGGCCGATCAGAATGATGCGGCGGCTGCCCGTGGCCTCGACCACGGCCCGCACGTCTTCCCCGAAGGCTCCCATGGTGTACTTCGTCCGCCCCAGTCCCGAGTGGCCGTGTCCCGCCAGGTCGAGCACCACCACGCGGTTCGTCCTGGAAAAGAACGGCACCTGCTCGCGCCAGTAGCGGGCATCGCAGCTCCAGCCGTGGACGAACACCAGGGTCGGCTCTCCCGTGCCATAGACCTCGTAAGAAACCGGCGTGCCGTCCCCGGACAGGGCGACATGGGGCCAATCCGCCAGGGCCTGCCTTTCTCCAAGGGCCATCATCAGGAACACGAGGCAGCCGACCAGAACCGTGAAACGGCCTGCCCCGGATCTACGGCGAGACCCGTCGCCCGTCGAAACCATGCGTCTACTCACATTCATTCTGCCGTTCCTCCTGCCGCCCGCGGGCGGCCGTCATTGAGGATCGTCATGGCCGGGCCCCGCTTCCGGACCGGCGGATCAGGACCCGGCCGCCCCGCCGAAATCGAAGACGAAGTCTCCCTCGCAGGTGTCCTCCGACAGCATCCGGCAGCCGGTGATTTCCGGCGTTGCCCGGTACTTGAGGCCCAGGGCGTCGAACCAGCAGGCCAGCCGGTAGATGACCCCGCACTCGTATCGATCGATCGCTCCGATGCGAACCATCCCCTTGTAGGCAAAGCAGTTCTTCGGGGCGAATTCCCAGTGCAGGGTGTTCTCGCGGTCCGTGTCGAACCGGCCGTTCATGAACGGCGGGACGCACAGCCTGGCGGCGCCGGCGAAGAACTTTTTGAATTCCTCGAAGGTCTCCATTTTCTCCGCGGCCATGCCCAGGGCCTTTTTCATCCTGGCCATCTCCAGGGGCGCCATGGACCGGATCGCCGCCTTGTTGACGCGGTTGGCCGTTTCGATGCCGCATTCCCGGAAACAGTTGTAGAACCACATCCCGTCATGGGTCATCCAGGAGCGGTTCAGAAACTCGATGATCTCGTCCTTCGTCATGCGATCGACGACGCTGTTCATGACGGCACCTCCCCGATCGTCCGTTCGTTTCCGGGCCCTGTCCGGTCCCGAAAGGGAGACGTTCCCCTTCCCTTCTACTTCCTTTCCGCAAAGTGGCGGTCGATCAGCTCGCCCACGATCCTCGCGGTTTCACCGGTGATCCGCAGGCACTCGCCGTATTGTTCGCTGCCGTGGAAATTTCTCGCCTGTTCTCTGTCACTCCAGTCCACCCCAATCAGGTCGCGGCAGAGGATGTATCCCCGCCCGATCTCCTCCCGGAAGCGCCGCTGAAACTGCTGTGAATAAGACCACATCAGGGGACTCTCCCGCTCCTCCTCCCGGCTGCGGCTGAACATCAGCCCGAACGCAGCGAGGGCGCCGATCACGTTCCCGCATACCTCGCCCGTCGCCGCCAGGCCCGCCCCGAAGGGCCCCATGGCCCGGATCAGCCCCTCATTCGCCTCCTGCCCCAGTTTTTCCTGCGCGACCGCAAGAACAGCCTGGCTTCAATGGAACCGCTTCAACATGATCTGGACTGCTTTCTCCCTCATTTCATCCGGCGTCATGGCACCCTCCTTTTCCCTTGCGGGTGAAAACAGGTCCCTTCTCCCTTTCTCATGCCCTCTCTTCCCCCAGGGTCATCGTGACCGTGGGGATTCCGGCGGGATTCAGGCCCGCTGCGGCGGTGTCTCTGAACCCGAACCGCCGGTACAGCCTCCTGGCGGGAAGCCCCTCCAGGATCGTACCGTCAAAGGTTGTCACCGCAATCGGCCGGCTCCGATCCAGGCGTCCGATCGCCTTGGACAGCAGAGCCGCCCCCATCCGGCATCCCCGGGTCTTTCGTGAAACGGCAAGCCAGAGAATCTCGTTCGCCTCCTTCGAAACGACGATGCCGCCGCGAAACGCGGTTCGCCCCTGTTCATCCGGCACCTCGACGCACCAGGCGATCTTTTCTTCGATCGCCCGCTTTAAGCCTTCGCGGAAGGCCGCATCGTCCACCATGGGGCCGAACAGCGGCTCGACCTCCCTCGCCAGCTCGATCCAGCTATTGAAGTCGTCCGGCGTCGCTTCTCGCACTCTTTCGCGGTTTTCCATATCGGACAGGATCACACAGGCACGTGACGGGCCATTTATCGGCGTACGGTCCGCTCGAAAAAGCCCTTCTCGAAGGCGATGACCGTCATCAACTCGCTGTTTACGTCGATCGTGACGACCACGGGGAGTCCGGTGTCGTCGTCTTTCCCGGACAGGCGAACGGCGGTCCCCTTTCCTCCCGAAAGGGTGAATCCGTTTTCCTGGAGCCTCTTCGCCGTCTCGATCGCCAGGTCCCCCTGGAAGAGGAAGGCGATCCCGGCCAGCGTCTCCTCCTTCTCGTAAATGCAGCCCGCGCTCACCAGGGGGCTCGCGCCGGTGACCCGGTACAGCTCGACCTTCAGGGGACCCATGGACGCCACCTCGCTGGGCGCTCCCAGGATGGAGATCACCCGGGCCTTGGGCATGAGGACGCTGACCCGGTCGAGGGCGGTGAGATCCACTGCCCAGGCCGCCGTCGCCGGGATAAGAATCAGGATCAACCAAAGGATCGTCCGTATTTTCTTTGTCATGCACAATTCCCTTTTCTTGCGGCAGGGTGCGGATGCGCCCGGTGCCGCAGGGGGCCCTACTTGAACAGCGTGTCGATGACGTCGACCAGCCCTGCGGGATCGATGCCGACACCGACGGACGTGCTCGATTTTTCCGTGACCCTCGTCCCGCCCGGCGTGACGTAGCTCCTGGACGAGGATGAGGTTACCACCTTCTTTTCGATGGGCTTCGCGCGGGTCAGCGCCGCGCCGGCGCCCGACCGGAAGACCTCGCGGGCAAGGTTCCCGTCGTCCGTTCCCGGGACTTCGCGGGAACCTGCCGGCCGTCGCTCCATTGCGGCATCGGCAGTCGAACCGGACGGGACGGAATGGCTCCTTCCTGCCATTCCCAGCGGCGTCAGGTTCATCGCGACCGCCGTCGGCGCCAGGACATAAGCCTCCCCCGTCTCCTCCTGCTCGGAGAGCGACATCATGCCGGCACCAATCCCCATGCCGACATTCCCGAAAAAAAGCCCCGAATCAATGCCGGATTCAATCGCTTTCAGGTAGGACTTGTCTTGCTGGTACCGCCTCTCGATGACGACGTCCTCCTGGCGGTAGTTCTCCTTGACCAGGGTCAGGACGTGGCTGCGGTTCCGCTCCAGCGCGATACTGGCCGGCGTCTCTCCCACGAGCTGCCCGTCGGCGTAAATTCTCGCTCCCGTCGGGTTGGTGGAAACGGGAATGTCCTGCTTCAGGACCGGGCTGCTGCATCCGCCTGCCATCAGGATGGCCGAGGCTGCCATGACAGCCAGTCGCATATGGATTTTCATCGGTTTTGTATCTCCTCGTTTTGCCTGTCCGCCTCTCCGCCCCAAGGAACACGGGCGGACAGGCTGAACGTCCCGCCGCCAATGGCGGGCCGGTGACGATCCGGAAGGGTTAGCATCCTAAGCGCAGACCCCGTCCGCCCGGGTGCCGCTGATGACGATGGCCCGGTCGGTGTCCCGGACGGACTCCGCCGACGGGCAGTTGAGCATCGGACGCCCCTCGCGGACGACCCCGATGACCGTGTGGCCGTTGGCAAGACCCCACTTGACGAGTTCCCCGTACTCCCAGCGCGCCATTTTCCGGATGGGCACGAAGTAGATCTGGTGTCCCCCGAGGTCGCTGACCAGGTCTTTGATGACGTCGTGGATGCCGGGGTCCTGAAGCTCCTGGATGATCAGGCCCGCGGCCAGTTCCGCGGCACAGACGACGCTGTCGGCGCCGGCCAGGCGCAGCTGCGTGATCTTCTCCGCGCTGACCGCCTCCACCACGGAAAAGATCCGGGGATTCAGGCTCTCGATGACGAGGGTGACGGCAAGGTTCCGGTCGTCGGAATGGACGTCCGCGGGGTCCTTCACCAGGACGATCGCGTGGCTCGCCCCGGCGACATTTGCCCGCCGCAGGATCTCCTGCCGGGTCGGATCGCCCCGGAGGAACAGGACGCCCCGGGCGTGAAGCTCCGCCGGGAGCTCGTCCAGGGTGTCGTCGATGAGGCAGATGTCCCGGTCCCGCGTCAGCGGGTCGGCCTTCAGTTCCCGGACGAGTTTCAGCACCTGGTCGATCTGGTTGTAATTGACGATCAGGACATGGTTTTTCGCAGTGATGTCGATCATCCCTTTCAGCCTCCTGGAACGGGTTTCAATGATGGTCCCGGCGATCTCGGAGATCAGGTATCCCAGAAAACCGATGCCGAAGACCATCGCCGGCACGCCGACGAGATATCGCCCTCCCGGCGTCAAGGGGAAGACGTCCCCGTAGCCGACAGTCGCCATGGTCACCAGGGACCACCAGAGGGCATCCAGCCAGTTCAGGTCGGGTTTCCCCGGAAGCTCGAAATACAGGAACCCCGAGGAGGTGTACCAGAGGAGCAGGACGAAGACCGCGGCGGCCTTGACCTTCATGTTCAGCGCGGTCAAGGCCCGGCCTCTTCTCCAGAATCGCAGGAGGATCTGATACACCGTCAGTCTCCTTTCGTCCGTTCCGCGTCCCAGAGGCTCTTCAACTGGCCGGATCGGAGGGCCAACTGCCGGTCCGCCCAGAGGCCCTCCCTGTCCTCCATGGCTTTTTCCTGCGCCAGCAGATAGGGGCTCATCCTGGAGAAGGGATATTTCGTGTAGGCCAGGGACAGCCCGCGGGCGATCATCTCCATTCCGACATCGGCGCCGTCCCTGTGCAGATAGGCGAGAAGCCGCTTCCGGGAGTCATACTTCAGTTCATCGAAGACGACCTCGACCTCCCGGTTGCGCAGGGCCCGGTCCAGGTGGAGAAAGGCCTGCCGGGCCGCGGGCTTGACCACGGGATCGTCGGCGGTCGTGTCGTAGGAGTAAATCCCGAGAAGCCGGATCCTCACGGACTCTTCCCCCGTCCGGACGGTCACCTCGTCACCGTCGATGATGTTTGTGACGACCCCGGTCTGGCCGCTCCGCAGGCCTTGAGCGGCTGCGCCGGATCCCAGGCCTTTCTTGAAGGCGGTCACCTGGACCGTGAAG
>CAZXMK010000027.1:0-17790 GCA_964641935.1 uncultured Syntrophaceae bacterium | reverse complement strand
TCCGGCCTCGGCTATAGTATCTTTCGCCCGGTCTGTCAATTCGAGGGTCAGCTTGCGTTCCTCCAGCCGCTTCACGATCAGCCCGATCTGGATCAGGATGATCCGGCGGATGTCCTCCAGCGCCAGGGCTCGGAACATGATGATGTCGTCCACCCGGTTGAGGAACTCCGGACGAAACGTGGCCCGCAGGGCCTCCATGGCCCGTGTCCTCTTGTCCTCCGCGCTCATGTCCGGATCCTGAATCCACTGGCTCCCGACGTTGGACGTGAGGATCACCACCGTGTTCTTGAAGTCCACCGTCCGGCCGTGGCCGTCGGTCAGGCGCCCATCGTCGAGGATCTGGAGCAGCACGTTGAACACGTCCGGGTGCGCCTTCTCGATCTCGTCAAACAGGAGAACCGCGTACGGCCGTCGCCGGACCGCCTCGGTCAGCTGCCCTCCCTCGTCATAGCCGACGTATCCCGGGGGTGAACCGATCAGACGGGCCACCGAATGCTTTTCCATGTATTCCGACATGTCGATCCGGATCATGGCCTGCTCGCTGTCGAACATGAACTCCGCCAGCGCCCTGGCCAGCTCGGTCTTTCCGACACCGGTGGGCCCCAGGAAGATGAAGGATCCGATGGGCCGGTTCGGGTCCTGAAGCCCCGAACGGGCTCGCCTCAGGGCGCTGGATACAGCGGCGACGCCTTCATCCTGCCCTACGACCCGCTGCCGAAGCCGCTCCTCCATATGGATCAGCTTATGAACGTCCGTCTCGAGCATCTTGGAGACGGGGATCCCGGTCCACTTGGCCACGACCTCGGCCACGTCCTCCGCATCCACCTCCTCTTTGAGCATCCGCTCGCCTTTCTGGGCCTCCTCAAGGCGTGCCTGCTCCTTCTCCATCTCGGCGTTGAGCTCGACGAGGCGGCCATAGCGGATTTCAGCCGCCTTTGCCAGGTCTCCCGACCTCTGTGCATCCGCTTCCTCGATTTTCAGTTGCTCGATCCGGCTCTTGATCACCTGGATCTGTTTGATCGCCTCCTTCTCGGCACTCCAGTGGAGTTTCATCCGGTCCATGGACTCCTTCAGGTCTGCCAACTCCCGGTCGATTTTTTCCCGCCGCTCCACCGCCGTCGAATCCGTCTCGTTCTTCAGCGATTGCCGTTCGATCTCGAGCTGGATGACCCGGCGGTCGATGGCGTCGATCTCGGCAGGCATGCTGTCCAGTTCGATCCGCAGGCGCGAGGCCGCTTCGTCGACCAGGTCCACCGCCTTGTCCGGAAGAAACCGGTCGCTGATGTATCGGTTCGACAGGGTTGCTGCGGCGATCAGGGCATCATCCTTGATCCGGACCCCGTGATGCACTTCGTATCGCTCTTTCAGGCCCCTGAGGATGGCAATGGTGTCCTCCACCGTGGGCTCCTTCACCAGAATGGGCTGGAAGCGACGCTCCAGGGCCGGATCTTTCTCGATGTGCTTCCTGTATTCATTGAGGGTTGTGGCTCCGACACAGCGGAGCTCGCCCCGCGCGAGGGCGGGCTTGAGCATGTTGGATGCATCCACGGACCCCTCCGCCGCCCCCGCCCCGACGACCGTGTGAATCTCGTCGATGAAGAGGATGATCTCTCCCTCCGCCGCGATGACCTCCTTCAGAACGGCCTTGAGGCGCTCCTCGAACTCCCCGCGATACTTCGCGCCGGCGACGAGGGAGCCGATATCGAGGCCGATGACGCGTTTGTCTTTCAGGTTTTCCGGGACATCGCCGTTGACGATCCGCTGGGCCAGGCCCTCGACGATGGCCGTCTTGCCGACCCCGGGCTCGCCGATCAGGACCGGGTTATTTTTCGTCCGGCGGGACAGGACCTGCATGATGCGGCGGATCTCGTCGTCCCGACCGATCACCGGGTCGAAGGATCCCTTTCTCGCCAGTTCGTTGAAATCCCGGGCGTAGCGCTTCAGGGCCTGGTATTTCTCTTCCGGATTGGGGTCGGTGATGCGCTGGTTTCCCCGGATGTCGACCAGGACGCGCAAAATGTTGTCGCGGGTGATTCCCATCCCCTTCAATATACCCGGGGCCGGTCCTTCCTTCTCCTCCGTCATGGCGACCAGGATGTGCTCCGCGCTCACGTATTCGTCGGACAGCCGCGCCGCCTCGGATACCGCCTGATCCAGGACCCGTCCCAGCCGGGGGGACAGGTACGTCTGTCCTCTTCCCGATCCTTCCACCCGGGGAATCCCCTGGAGGGCCCTATCAAGCTCCTTCTCCAGCTTCCCGCTGTCAGCACCCAGCTTGCCCATGATCTCCCCGACGACGCCCTCCGGCTGCCGAAGCAGAGCCAGGAGGAGATGCTCCACTTCCACGGCCTGGTGGCCGTTCTTCTGAGCCAGGGACTGAGCATCCTGCAGCGCCTCCTGGGCTTTCAGGGTGAATTTATCGAAACGCATGACAACCTCCGCTTTTTTATCTTTATTCAACCGGCCGCTTCAGCCGCATTGGAAGCAGCCGGGAAACGTCCAATGCATCCGGGCGCTGCATTTCGCCCGGCAGGGCCGGTGGCAAAAATCACTCTATTCCGTGGGCTTTTCGATGCTGACGAAGATCTTCCCGCCCTTGAAAACCGTCACGTTGCCGGACGATTCGGACAGAACGATGGCGATCGCGTCGGTGATGCTGGTGATGCCGGCCGCCGCGATATGGCGGCTCCCCAGCCCGTGGGGAAAGTCCTTTCCTTCCAGGGCCGCGCTCAGGTGCCTCCCGGCCGTGACGAGAACGCCGTTGTCCTGGAGCACAAACGCCCCGTCGAGGGCGGAAAATTCCTTGATCGTCTCCTTAAGATCCGGATTCAAAATGTTCCTCTGCTCCTCGGCATAGCCCATGAAGGGATTGATGATCATCTGCCGGGAGAGCTGGAGAACCCGTTCATGATCCCCCAGGATAAAGATGGTGCCCACTTTCCGGCCTTCCCTTCCCTGGGCGGCCAGTTCCAGGGCCAGATTCAGAACGGTTCCGAATACCTCCGGATAGACCGTTTCGGTCAGTCCGGTCATGTTTTCTGAGGTGAGGATCTCGAATTCCTTCCCCACGTCGATGACAAACAGGCTGTCGGCATACCCGAAGCGAGACACGCCGCTGAGGCACACGACCTTGTCCCCTTTCTGGAAAATGCCCATGGCGATCCCCTTGGTGATGGCGATCTTGATCTGTCCGAGACGGGTCAGCTTGACGTCGGGCACATTGATCAGGATGCTCCTGCTCCGGATGTGATCCGGGATTTCTTCATCCCCCCGGGTGACGACAATCAGCTCATAGCAACATTTCCCGTCATTGGCGAAAGGCAGCTGGTCTACCAGATCGGAATAGAGAAGCATCGCCTTTGCCTCCGCCTCCCTGGCAATCCTGCAGGCCGCATCGAGAATAATCTGGCTGATCGAATTCATGGCGTCCCCTTCCTTTAAAATCGACGTTAAATTAAGTGCCGGGCCGGTTCCTGTCAAGAAAGGGACAGTAAATACAAAAGGCTTGACAGGAATCTTCTCTCCAGGCTAATTTATTTTGATATCAATGCATTGCAGGAGGATCCTTGGAACTTCCCTCCCTCACGGGAACGCTTGATCGATACATCTCGGAGATCAACCAGTTCGAGCTTCTCACCCCGGAAGAAGAATTCCGCCTGGCCGTCCGTTTCCGAAAGTACAACGACATGGAGGCGGCTCAGCACATGGTCGTTTCCAATCTCCGGTTCGTCGTTAAGATCGCCCACGAATACAGGAATTACGGAATGAAGCTGGCCGACCTCATCCAGGAGGGCAACATCGGCCTGATGCATGCCGTGAAAAAGTTCGATCCCTATCGTGGCTATCGCCTCATCTCTTACGCCGTCTGGTGGATCCGCGCGTACATCCAGAACTACATCATCAAGACGTGGAGTGTCGTCAAAATCGGTACAACACAGGCGCAGCGCCGGCTGTTCTTCAAGCTGGGCCAGGCCAAGAAGAAACTCGAAGCCCTTTCCCAGAAAAACCCAGAATTCTCGGAAATCGCCGAGGCTCTGGGGGTCAAGGAGATCGACATCGAGCAGATGGACCTGCGGCTCAGCCATCGTGACCTCTCCCTGGACGCAACGATCAGCGACGACGGGGAAGTCTCGCACCTGGATTACCTGACCTACGACGGGGATGACCAGGAGGTCTCACTGATCAAGAAAGAAGAAATGGAGCTGGCAAGGAAGAATATCGCCGGGGCGATGGCCACACTGAACGAAAAGGAAAGCTACATCATCCGCCACCGCGTGATGGCGGACAACCCGGAAACCCTTCAGGAGATCGGGGACCGGTACCACATCACCCGGGAGCGGGCCCGCCAGATCGAAAAGCAGGCCCTTAAGAAACTGGCGACGGCCCTTCCCTATCTGGGAAAAGAAACGCCGCTTCTGGGGAACTGATCGTGCGGCGGCCCGACGGCTAAGGCTCCACTTCGGTACGGGCCAGATTCTCGAAGCTTGTGTACTTTTCCAGGAAGGCCAGCTTGACGGTCCCGGTGGGGCCGTTCCGCTGTTTGCCGATGATGATTTCCGCAATACCCTTTTCGGGGTTTTCTTCCGTGCGGTTGTAGACTTCGTCCCGGTAAATGAAGGCGATCACGTCGGCATCCTGCTCGATGGCCCCGGACTCCCGGAGGTCCGCCATCTGGGGCCGCCGATTGGTCCGGTCTTCCACCTTCCGGTTCAGCTGGGAAAGGGCGATGACGGGCACGGCCAACTCCTTGGCCAAGGCCTTGAGAGAACGGCTGATTTCCGAGATCTCCTGCTCCCGCGAATCCCGGGAGCCGCCGCCTTTCATGAGTTGAAGATAGTCGAGGATTACCAGCCCCAAACCGTTTTCCGCTTTGAGGCGCCTCGACTTGGCCTTCATCTCCAGAACGCTCAGAGCGGGCGTGTCATCGATAAAGATCAGCGCCTCCGACAGTTTACCCGCGGCGGCAATGAGCTTTGGCCAATCCGTTTCCCCCAGCAATCCCTTCCGGATCCTCTGCGAATCCACCTTGGCTTCGGATGCCAGCATCCGTAGCGCCAGTTGCTCCTTGGACATTTCCAGGGAGAAGACCGCCACCGGCACGCCGGACAGGGTGGCGGCGTTGAGTGCGATGTTGAGGGCAAAGGCCGTCTTGCCCATGCTGGGCCGTCCGGCTACGATGACGAGGTCCGACTTCTGGAGGCCGGAGGTCAAGGTATCGATCCCTTCGAAGCCCGTCGGAACGCCTGTAATCAGTTCCTTGCGTTCATACAGCTTCTCGATGGTCCGGATGCTTTCCTTGATGACCGTCTTGAAGGGCCAGAAGGTGGGCCGGATTTTCCGCTCGGAGATCTCGAAGATGGCATGCTCCGCCTCGTCAAGCACCTGGTCGACGTCCGCCGAAGCATCGTAGCTCTTGCCCAGGATCTCCGTGGCCGTCCCGATCAATCCCCGCAGGATGGCCTTCTCCTTGACGATCCGGGCATGAAAGGCGATGTTGGCGGCCGAGGGCACGTTGTCCACGAGCGAGGCAAGGTATGCCGTCCCCCCGACGGGATCGAGCTGCTTCTTTTCCTTGAGCAGATTGCTAAGGGTGATCAGATCAACCGGATCGTTGCGGTCCGACAGTTCCACGATCGCCCGGAAAATCCTCCGGTGAGCCTCGCTGTAGAAGTCCTTGAAGTCCAGGACTTCCAGCACGGGGTTCAGGGCATGGTTATCCAGGAGAATCCCCCCGAGGATAGACTGCTCCGCTTCCAGGTTCTGGGGAGGAATCCTATGCAGGGAGGCGTCGATGTCTTTCATGGCCCTCCGGGATAAACCGTTCAGGATTCCTGTTCCGCCTCGACGGAAACAGTGACTTCAGCCGTCACACCCCCGGGCAGCTTGACCTTGAGCGGAAAGGTTCCCAGCTCCCGGATGGGCTCCTCCAGGACGATCCACTTCCGCTCCAGTTCCAGTCCCATCTCGACGGCGCACTGCTCGATGTCCCTCGCGTTCACCGAACCGAACAGCTTTTCCTGCTCCCCGACACGGCGCCGGACGACAAAGGTGACGCCTGCCAGGCGATCCGCCGTCGCCTGAGCCTTCCGGCGGTCTTTTTCCGCCTTCTGAAGAATGCGCCGCCGATCGTCCTCCACCGATTTCACGTTCTTCGAACTCGCCTCAACGGCAAGCCCTTTGGGAATCAGGAAGTTCCTGGCATATCCGTCGGACACCTTGACCGTCTCTCCGACCTTGCCCAGAGAATCCACATTTTCCTTCAGAATCACCTTCATGGTTCATGCTCCTTTTTCATGGATAGTATCGCATCCCGTTATTGGAAATGAAACCCGCCCGATCAGGAAGGGCCGCCCCGTTCTCCGATGTATTTTCGAAGGTCCAGCCACAGGTCGACCAACCCGAGGATTGCCATGGTCAGGGCCACGTATTGCTGGGCAAAGACCAGACCGTAAAAGAGATAGCGGAAAAAAGGAGGAATCCTCTTCCGCTTGAAAAAACAAGCCGCAATCGCCAGGCCGTGGAAAAGGTAGGCGAACAGGCAGAGAATCAGAGCGTTCAAGCCGACCTGTCGGACCGGTTCGGCCGGAACCAGCATGGACCCGCCGGCGGCGATGAGGAACCAGACGATCCGTTCCGGCACCTTCCAGAGGGTCAGGTCTCCGAAATCGGGATATGCCCCGCCTCGCTGGCGGATCAGTACGCCACCGACCAGGACATTGAGCCATAGAACGACGGTCGCCATCACGATGACAAGCGCCGGAACAATGGAGGAGAAGAAGCGGATGAGTTCCGGCAGTTGATCCCGGATTTCCTGGACTTGCTCCGGCGGCAGGCCCAGCATGCCGTAAATCCGGAGGTTGTCATGAATACCGGTGGCCACATAGGCTTCCAGGACTGCGAACGGAGCCCGGCCCGTCAGGATGCTTTGGGCAAGCAGGGCAATGCAGCCCGTGACAAAAAAGACCAGAACCGGATAAAGAACGACTTTTTCAAGGGAGAGCCTTCTGTTCAGGAGCTCCCCCAGGGCAACACCAGCCAGTCCCGCCAGAAGGATGACCGGCATCGACGACCCCGCACCTGCCATCATCAGCACGCCGAAGACGACAACCCACGACAGGATCAGGATGATCACACCCCGCCTTCTGCCCTGATGCAGATAATGGTAAAGGACGGGCAGCGGAGTAAGAGGAATCAGAAAAGACCCGGCAAAAGGCAGAAACAGGGCGGCAAGACAGATCAGCGTGGTCCAGAGAAAACCGGCAAACAACGCAATTCCTCCGAGACCGCCTCCCCGGGCCTTCCAACTTGAAAGGGAAATCCTGCGCGCCGCCCGGCCCGCCGGTTCGCCGCTTCGTTACCCCACCGTCAGGTCCGGCCGGGATCGATATCAGCCTTCTCGAACCGCAAACGGGAGAAGCGCCAGGGTCCTGGCCCGCTTGATGGCTACTGTCAACTCGCGCTGGTGCCCGGCGCAGTTCCCGGTGATCCTCCTGGGCATGATCTTGCCCCGCTCGGTAACGAAGTCCCGCAGAATGGAGGGGTTCTTGTAATCGATCTGAATATTGGAGTCCGTGCAGAAACGACAGAATTTCCGCCGGTGGAAGAACTTCTTGTGCGGCCTCGAGGGCCTGCTTCCCGATGATGGATGCGCCATGTTCCTACTCCCCCTGATCCCTGGTCGCCGGCTGAGCCGGCGGTGATGCCGGTGAAACAACCGTCAGCGGAGCCCTTGTCTCGGAAGGTGCACCCGACGGCTCCGCGGACGATTCCTCAGCCTTTTCCCCGCCCTTCTGGGCAGTCTCTTTCTCGATATCCTGCAGGCTGACGTTCTCGTTCTTCAGGATCGTCATGTATTTCAGGACATGATCGTCGATCTTGAAGTTCCGCTCCATTTCGGAAACGACGGCACTCGACCCGGCGTAGTCCAGGAGAACATACGTCCCCTTCGACTGTTTGCGAATCAGGTAAGCAAGCTTGCGCTTTCCCCACCGGTCCACCTTGACCAGAACGCCCTTGTAGGCCGCGATGATGTCGCAGTAGCGATCCGTCAGCGCGCCGACTTCCTCGTCGTTCAGGTCCGGATGGATGATGAAAACTGTCTCATATCTCCTCAATTTCCTTTACCTCCTCACGGCTATGCAGCCCGGGCAGGATGCCCGGGCAAGGAGTCTGACCCCTTAAAAAAGGAGTCGCCTTCTATCCCATCGGGATGGATAAATCAAGCCTTTTCTCGAACGGGACTGGCAATCCCGTCTGTGCTTCAGGCCTGCATCCTCTTGTTGAGCGTTCTGCGCAGATGCAACCGGTATTCGTCCCGGCGGTGGGTAACCAGGTAATCCAGGTAGTTCAGGTTTTTTTCAATACTGCTCATGTAAAGGTCTTCGTCGATGTTCCATCGCTTCCGAAAGTGATACCGGCTGTACAGGTACACATCCCCCAGTTCATCGCTGAACCGCTTCCGGGTCATCTGAAAAAACCCCCGGGTTTTCTCCAGCAGA
Source organism: uncultured Syntrophaceae bacterium (assembly GCA_964641935.1). Taxonomy (GTDB): domain Bacteria; phylum Desulfobacterota; class Syntrophia; order Syntrophales; family PHBD01; genus PHBD01. The sequence continues at coordinate 9,292 of CAZXMK010000027.1, read as the reverse complement.
TCCAATTGGCTCGAATACGCCGTGATCCCGGCTTCAACAAATTCGTAATAAAGGTCGAGCAGCTTTTCCAGGTAATGCCGATCGGCCATCTGCCCCAGCAGATCCGCCGTGCCGAGCATCAGTCCCAGGCATTTGATGCGTTCATTCGGGAATTTGATTCCTCCAATCTTAGTGTTGAGACCGGTACACTGCAGGATGCTGTCGAAAAAAGGAAGCTCTTCCTGGAACAGGGGGTCGTTCCGGTAATATTGAACGATATATTCGATGCTGCGATTGATGTGGACAAGTGTGTACTTCGCCCCGGTACCTTCCGTATCTCCGCTGCGCTGGATGTAACCGGTGTCATGCATCAGTCCGCAGATGAGGCCGACATCGAATTCCTTCTCCGTGAGCGGAAAGCCGGACTCGATGGCCCCATGCATCAGACGGGTCATGGCAAGGGTGACCGACAGGGTGTGACTCAGGTCGTGGTAGTCCACGTTGGAGCAACGATACCCCGGATATTCCCCCCGAAACAACCGGACGATATCACCATATGCCCGATCGAACGGCCCATAATCAAAATGGGGAAAAACAAGGGAGGCGATGATCCGTATCTCCTCGACAACCGCATCATGATCCTCGATATCCAGCAGGTCGGCCAACTGGGTCGGGCGATCTTTCATCGGCACTCCTCTTTCCATCGGTTGATTGCTTTACAAATTAAAAGGGTTATACTCCAATCGCCAGGGAGAGACAAGAAGAAAAGTGCGAAGACACCGGCCCGGGATCTCCTTGAAGGAGACAGGAACCGGGTCACAGGGCCTTGAGAACGACCAGGGCGATGTCGTCGAACTGGGACCTTCCTCCGGCAAACGCGATGACGGCGTCCTGGATTTTCATGATGATCTGTCCGGCGGACAGATGCCGGTTGTCCCGCACCACCCGGTTCAGCCGGTCGAGGCCGAAGGTCTGATCGTTTTCATCAACCGCTTCGGTGACGCCGTCCGTGTAGAGAACAACCAGATCCTCTTCCGAGAGGGACACTGATATTTCCTGAACGTGAATGTCTCTTTTTACCCCGAGGGCAATCCCGTGCGTCTTCAGATACTCCGGATCGTACCGGTCCCTGCGCAACAGGATTGGAGGGTTGTGACCGGCATTGACATACCTCAGTTTCGGACCCGGTTCGACAACGGCATAAAACAGGGTGACGAACATCCCGGATGTGGAATCACGACAGATCAGTTCATTGGCCTGCCGGATCGCATGCGCCAGGTCGAGCGTTCCCGTGGCGCTGGCCCGGACCACCGTCCTGGACAGGCCCATAAACATGGCCGCCGGCATTCCCTTGCCGGACACGTCGGCAATGACGATGCCCCACAGGTCGTCCTGAACGGGGATGAAATCGTAGAAATCCCCTCCCACCTCCCGGGCCGGGATGTTGTTCGCCGCCAGGTCGATGTTCGGGATCCGGGGCGCCTGGTCCGGAATCAGCCGTTGCTGGATTCCCCGGGCGATCTCCAGCTCCTTGAGAAGACCCTCCCGGTCCGCCGTGGTCTGTTTCAGGACCGACATATGTTCCTTGAGGTCCATGGTCATCCGGTTGAATGCCGCGGCCAGCTCCTCCAGCTCATCTCCCGTCTGCACTTCCACACGGTAGTCGATCTCCCCGCGACCGATGGCCTTGGCACCGCGGATCAGGGAAAGGACGGGCCGCGTGATCGTCCGGGAGATGAAAACGGCAACACCGAGAACGATGACCATCAGAATAAGAAGGAAAGCAAAAAAATTCCTGTAGATATCGTCCAGGGTCTCATTGACGTGTTCGTTGATCTGCCGGGTCGTCGCGTCGATCCGCTTCTTCGTCTCCTTTACGGGAATGGAGAACTCGTCAATGTACGTGGTGGCGGCAACCATGAACATGGAGTCACGAACGGGCACGATGGACATATACTTTCGCCGGATGCTTCCGTCTACGTCGAGCCAGTCGTAATAGCCGCTGTTAGGGGAGCCGTCGAAGGTCTTTTCGAAGATCTTCCAGAAATCGGGAAGCTTGTCCCGCCACTGCCGGAGATCGAAATCTACGATTTCCGGATTCGGATGAAACTTCATCAATCCCGTTCCGCGGTCATAGACCAGGGTATAGCCCGTTTTCCCCACGGACTGGACGGCGATTTTCTGGAAATCCGCTTTTTTCCTGAGTTCGTCGAGACGGATGCCGGGGTGGGCGTCCAGGTAGATGCGGCACTGGAGGGCAACATCCCTCGCTTTCTGGGTGATGATACTCTCTCCCAGGTCTTCCAGGGCCCGGGCGCTGTCCACGGCGGCACTGTCCCCGAGGGAGGAACTGCTCTCCAGGGCGTAGTTCCCGATCTGCCGGATATCCCCGAAGGCGAAATAGCCGAAGATGACCAGCGAGATCACCGGCAATCCCAGAAAGGCAAGAAGCAGCTTGGTGCGAATGGGGATCTTAAACTTCACCGGTTACCTGTTCTTGGATCGATCGATGCTTTCGCCATTCCGATGTTCCCGGTTGTATGACGCGCCTTCGGATGGCTTTCCCCGCAGTTCATAACCACCCATCAAATATTGAGGGTCTTCCCGCGCGATTCCCGCTCCAGCCGGTAATAGGGCCGGCGACGTCCGTCGGCCTCCCTGCCGACCACGAATCCGCGGACAACATAGCCTCTGGCTAGGTAATGCATGAACAGGGCGCGGCAATAATCCCGCAGCCGCTGGGCCTTGGCACGGTCCACTTTCAGGATTCGATCCTGATTGTACGGAATTTCGACGAACAGGGGCGAGGTATTGAGATGAAAGACATTTTTCCCACCCGGACACTCGAGCCCTTCTTCATCCAGGCCAACGGAGTTGACGATGTTTTCTTCCGTCATCTCGGAGGTATCATGCAGAGAGGGGAGAATCCCCCGCTCGATCCGCTCGCGGACCCGGTCGGTCTGGATGAGCCATTCCACGATAAAGCGGTCCGTCGAGATGGCCCGGTTGAATTCGTCGCTCGTAAAGACGGCGCTGTAGTAATTGAATCCGATTTCCCGGACGATGGCGCCCATCCGGTGAATGTAAATATAGCCGTTTCTCGAGACGAGGGGATCATAGGTCCAGCGGATCCTTGAGATGCCCCTTTCCCTGGCGCAGTCGTAAAGAACGCGGACCAGTTCATCGCCGATGTTCTTGTCCTGGTAGAGCCGATCCACGCCCATCCGGGCGCCGTACCAGAAATGACCCCGCTTGTCGAAGTCGGCGAAACAGACCAGGAAGCCGATGGGCCGGTCCTGGGCATACCAGGGGTCTTCCTGGGCCATGCGGCGGCGTTCCTCCTCGGGATAGATTCCGTCGTCGAAGGCCGTCAGAACGAGCCCGTTGGTCAGGTAGGCCAGTTCGAAATACAGCATCGGTGCGTTCACTTCCCGGTATCCGTCCCGGTTCCACACCCTTTTTTCCAGCTCGACGACATCGTTGAGGACCGACGCCCGAAGATATTTCTCCACTCGGACCTTCTTTTGGTCACCCATTGGGGTTCCTCCCGGTTCTACAGGGGTTGACCGGAATGACGGCATCCCGGCTCGCCCATGAACGGAGCCGGCCTTTCCGGGGAGACGACCAGGGTCAGTACATTGCGGCCCCCATCCCGGCGATAGCGAATGTCGTCGATCATTTTCCGAATGAAGTAGATGCCGAGTCCGCCTGCCTTGCGACGGCTGATCTCCGTGGATAACTCGGGATCTGGAATGGACAGAAGATTGAAGGGAACGCCTTCGTCCTCGATCTCGATGACGAGTTGGCCGTCCTCCATGACATGGCACCGGACCTCGACGTCACCGGAACGGTCAGGATAGGCGTAGCGAAAGATGTTCACCAAGGCCTCCTCCACCGCGAGCTCGATCTCGCTCGACCGGTGCGGGCTGAAGCCCCGATGGGTCAGGCAGTCCGACACAAAGGTCATGAACGGCCTCAGGGAATCCAGTGTTGCAGGTTGCTTCATGGACGGCATACAGGGTCCAAAGGACCGGCTGAAGAACATCAGTCGGAATTCAAGGCGGCTTCCACCGTATCATAAATCGGGAAAAGGGTATCGAAACCGGATATTTCAAAGACTTCCCGGACCGGACCTTTCAGGTCGGCCAGAGAGATCTCCCCTTTTCCCTCCTCGAGCTGCCTGGCCGCTTCCAGGATGCACTGGAGGCCGGCACTGCTGATATACTCCAGGGCGCCGAAGTCGATCACGAAACGGCTCTCCCCCTGTTCCAGGCACCTTTCCAGGATCCGGTCGAAATCCGGAGCGCAAAGGGCGTCCATCCGCCCGCGAACGGACACGACGACGGTCTCTTTTTCCTTGCGGGTATCGATTTCCATGGATCCTCCCCCCATCGTCCGGCCGGATACCCTGCGGGAGCGTCACTTGGAAAGGACTCGGCCCGAATCGGCGGCCGTTTCCGCGTCACCCTCCCCCGGACATGCCGGGAGAGGGTGACGGAATCTTATCACGGAACGGCTGCTGGATACCGCATCACTTGCTGTAATCGTAAAAACCGCGGCCGCTCTTTCTTCCCATAAACCCTGCATCGACATACTTCTTCAGGAGAGGGCAGGGACGGTACTTGGAGTCGCCGAAGCCCTTGTAGAGGACATCCATGATGGCCCAGCAGGTATCCAGGCCGATCAGGTCCGCCAGGGCCAGCGGTCCCATGGGGTGGTTCATCCCCAGGACCATGATGTCGTCGATCGCCTTCGGCTGCCCGACGCCCTCCATCAGGGCATAGACCGCCTCGTTGATCATGGGCATCAGGATCCGGTTGGACACGAATCCCGGAAAATCGTTGCACTCCACCGGGACCTTGCCGAACTGCTTGCTGAGCGCCTCCGTCGTGTTGTAAGTCTCCTGCGATGTGGCGAGACCGCGGATGATCTCCACGAGCCGCATGACCGGAACGGGATTCATGAAGTGCATCCCGATGACCAGTTCGGAGCGTTTTGTGGCTCCGGCGATCCGGGTGATCGGAATGGACGATGTATTCGTTGCGAGAATGACCCCGGGCTTGCAGATCTCGTCGAGCTTCTTGAAGAGCCCCAGCTTCAGGTCCTCCCGCTCCACCGCCGCCTCCACGACAAAGTCGGCATCCTTCATGTCCTCGACGTTCGTGCTCTTCCGGATCCGCCCGAGGATCTCCGCCTTCTGGTCCGTTGTCAGCTTCTCCTTGGCCACCAGCCGGTCCAGATTTTTGGAGATGGTGTCATAGCCCCGGTTCACGAACGGCTCGGCAATGTCGTTCATGATGACGTTCAGACCGCCCGGAGATGCCGCGACCTGGGCGATTCCGTTTCCCATCTGACCCGCACCCACTACACCGATTGTCTTGATTGTCATCTCCTGCCCTCCTTGTTTTTTTCCCCCTGGACAACGGCAGGTGCGGAAAAGCGGCCGGGCCCGGAGCCCGACATATCTCCCTTTTCTCCTGCCGTTTCCGGAATGTCAATGTGGATCGATCAATCTATCGGATCCCTTCGGCTTCCCTCACTTGTCCACCCGGATCAGCATGGCGTCGCCCTGCGCGTGGCCCGAACAGATGCCGCAGACGCCGATACCGCCTCCGCGCCGCCTCAACTCGTAACCAAGGGTCATGAGAATCCGGGCGCCGGTGGCCCCGATGGGATGACCGTAGGCAATGGCACTCCCGTTCACGTTGACCTTCTTCATCATATCTTCCTTGGACATGCCCAGGATGGTCCGGGCGCTGACGAGGACGACGGCGGCGAAGGCCTCGTTGATCTCGACCAGGTCTACCTGGTCGAGCGTCAGATCGTTCTCTTCGAGGATCTTCTTGATGGAGAGTCCCGGGACCGTGGCGATGTCCTTTGTCGGCTGGGAAACTTCCGCGTAACCGAGAATCGTGAAGAGAGGCTTCATGCCCAGTTCCTTCGCCTTCTCGGCGCTCATGAGCATGCAGACGTCGCCACCGTCGTTCACGCCGGGTGCGTTGCCGGCGGTCACGCTGCCGGGCTGTCCCGTGACGGTGCTCTTGTGGTTGAAGACGGGAGGCAGCTTGGCCAGGCCGTCCATGGTCGTTCCGGTCCGGGGACCCTCGTCCCTGTCGAAGACCACCGTGTCCTTGCCCTTCCTGATCTCCACAGGGAAGATCTCGTCGTCCAGGCGGCCCGCCTTCATGGCCTCCACGGCCCGCATCTGCGAGGTGTACGCCCACTCGTCCTGGTCCTGACGGGTGAAGCCGAATTCGTCGGCCGTCTCCGATCCGTGGATCGCCATGTGCCGGTTGTAGAAGGCGTCCCAGAGGCCGTCATAGACCATCAGATCGACCATGCGGCCGTTGGGAAGGCCCATCCGGTTCCCCCAGCGCATGTCCGGAAGCGAATAGGGACAGTTCGACATGCTCTCCTGGCCCCCGGCAACGACGATCTCGGCCCTCCCCGTCTGGATCATCTGGACGGCCAGGTCGATCGTCTTGATGCCGGAGGAGCAGACTTTATTCACCGTAATGGAGGGCACGGACTCGGGCAGACCCGCCAGCAGGGTGGCCTGCCGGCTCGGCACCTGCCCGCAGCCGGCGGGCACGACCTGTCCCATGAGGACATAGTCGATGTCCTCCGGCTTGACCTTGCCGCCGGTCCGCCTTAGGCACTCCTTGATGGCGAGGGCGCCCAGCTGTGGGGCGTCGAACCCCTTGAGGGAGCCGCCGAAGACGCCGTAGGGCGTGCGGCATGCCTCTACACAAACCACCTCCCGAAGTTCCTTGAACTGCCCCTTGATTTTTCTCCCCATGCCGGAATAATCGGGTTTCCGTTCGCCGAATCCCGTAATCTTGGCATCGGCGTAAAACTTTGGTCTGGTTTTATCCAGTTTCTGCGGTACCTTCTCCATCTCATCCTCCTTTTATTTCCCCCGGACCTGCCCCGCGCGCTCCACTGCCGTGCAGGTCCGGTTCGTTGCTATGTTGGGGAAGGGGGAAAAAGGCGCTTTTACCAGTAAAAGACTGGTTCCGGTATTTCTCACAACACCGGCTGTTTGTCAATTGCTTTGGCTCCTGCTGACGGATTCTCCAGGAGTTCCGGAGATCGCTTCACAAAACGGTTGACAGTCCGTCCGATATGGGATTGACTTCCTTCCCGTCGCCGGCAGGCGTAGTTTGCTGATCCGGCAGCCCCGATCCACCAGGAGACGACGGATGCCGCCCTTCTCGCTCAAGCCCTGTCCGAAGACCTACATCCTGGAGACCCACCGCTCACGCCCTCCCGCGGAGACCCTGGCCTTCATCGCCCGCCTGGAAGAGACCGTCGGAATGCTGGATGTCCGCGACGCCGCAGGAGACGATCGCATCGGCATCCCGGTCTTCACCTGCCGGAGGATCCGTCCGGACGGATCCGAGACCCGGCATACCGGAAAGGGAATCACACCTGCCCAGGCCCGGGTATCCCTGACGATGGAGTCCGTCGAGCGCTATGCGTCCGAGTTCCGGGAAATCCATCGGGATAGGCTGATCCGGGACAGTTACCGCCGGCTGTCCCGCCGGCTCAATGTCCTTCACCCGCCGGACCTGATTCTCTCGCAGTCCAGCGAGTATGACGATGACCGGCCCATCTTCTGGACCACCGGATACGACCTCCTGCGCGAAGAGGAGGTGTACCTGCCCGCCTGCGCAGTCTTTCATCCCTTTCACCTGGACGATATCCTGGTCATCCACACCCACACCAATGGCATCGCCGCCGGTAACACCCTGGAGGAGGCCGTGGAACACGGCCTCACGGAGGTGATCGAGCGTGACGCCTGGAGCATCGCGCAATACAGGGCCGAGGCACTGGACGCCCTGTCGGTGGAAGCAGCGGACGGAAACACCTTCCTCGTCGACATCATCGGGAAATTCGGCGAGGCGGACGTTGAAATCGTGGCCAAGAACATCACCTCGGACGTCGGCGTACCAACGATTGCAGCCTTTTCCAGGGATCTGCAGTACGATTCCATGATCCCCATCGACGGTTTCGGAACCCACCTGGATCCCCGCGTGGCCATGGCCCGGGCACTGTTGGAAATCGTAACCACCCGCGCCCTGTTCCTGCAGACGCGAGGCCTGGCAGGCCTGCAGGAGAACTGTGCAGCCTATTTCCGGGAGGAGGAAGAGGATTACCGGTTCTTCAGCCACCGGCAGATCGGACTGGGCGACATGGATGCCGATTTCCGGGACGACATTCGCGATGATGTGCGTATCCTGATTTCCAAATGCGCGAGCCGCGGCCTGGACCGGGTGATCGCCGTAGACCTGACGGATAAAGCAACCGGCATCCCCACGGTACGGGTGGTCGTCCCCGGCATGGAGGCGGGCTGCTTCGACCGGAGCCGCAGGGGAGAACGCCTTTTTTCCGATCCCGAAAGGACCTGACATGCTTGGCGAAGAGGACATCGCCCAACGGGCGATCTACTGCTACCTGGCCTTCCGGCAGATGGCGATTCTTTACAGCAGTGATGAAGCACCCTCACGGTATCTAGAGACCCTGGGGCGGTCCTCTCTGGACTTGGCGGGAGACCCCTTCATACGGGAAACCCTGGAAGAAGCCCTGATGGAGGAGCGGGCGGAAGAAGCCCTCCACCACCTTGTGATTCTCTATGAAGGCCTGACGCTGGCCCTCTGCGAAGTCCTGGAGACGGACATGGAGACCCTCGGCGAATCGATGCCCCCGGCCCACCTGGAGGAGATCCTGCAGGAGATGCGTCCCCGGCAGGCCTGACCCACCTACCCTTCACCGCATCCGCCTCCACGTTCCCGGGGAGGTCCCAACCCATGGAAACATCCCCAATTATTTCTTGACACCGGAGGGGCCGATCCCTTATATCCTAAAGCAACTTTCATCCCGTCATGCTCGCCATACGGCACTGCATAAACCGGAACAACCGGTCTGCCGGCGGCTGGGCGAATCATCGTTTCCTCAACCTCTGACATAACAGTTGCACCATTCAACAGGAGTTTGCCCTGAGAGGCCCAAGGGATCTCTTTATGCCGCTCCTCTCACATCCGCTGCGGAATGATCTTCGCATCGCCGCTTCCTGCGGCACCTTTCCCCGTACGTCCAGTCATCGTTCATTTCTTTACGAAGAAGGGAGGTGAGCGCACAAAACACAGAACCGGTTTGTTCTTTTGAGTTTTTAGGTCATTCAAGGGGGTTCATCATTGCACTGAAAAGGAGGTAACAATGGCAAGAATTCGCGGGAAATCGAAAAAGGCGGAGATCCTGTCGCTGGAGGAAGCAGTCAAGACGTACATGCACAACGGGGTCATCTGCGCGT
>CAZXMK010000026.1:0-17792 GCA_964641935.1 uncultured Syntrophaceae bacterium | reverse complement strand
CGGGGCATCGAGGAGATCGGCCGGGCCAGGGTCCGGGACAAGGTGGGACTGGCCAATTCCCGCATCGAGTCCCTGGCGTTCCAGACCACGTTCAAACCGGAAACCGGCCGGGGACTTCTGCCGGTGAACATCTCGCTCCTGCCGGAGGAGACGTTTCCCGAGGCCGTCCGGATCATGGAGCCGGTCTTCGAGGCGGGTTATGCCGTCAGCCGGCGCGTGGCCGTGGCCGGACCGGGACAGAGGCTGGCGGGACTCCTCGTCCCCGAGGGGAGGGTGGCAATGGCCACGGTGTGCAGCATCGTGGTCAACGGCGTTCTCCTGAAGCACGGCATCCCCATGGACTCCAAGTTCGGCGGCATCCTGCAGGTTAGAAACCGCCACCCCCTCCGGTTCGTGGAGCTGATCTACTACTCCGGGTCGTCCCTGGACCCGTCGGAGGTCTTCATCCGGGGAAAGATGACGTCCGTCCGAAGCGTCGTTGCCGAGGGAGAAGGAATGCTCCTGGCCAACTTCCGGGAGATCCCGGCTGCCTGCCTGCCCCTCATGGAACAGCAGCTCGCCGGGCTTGCCCGGGCGGGCATTGACGGGGTCCTCGTGAAGGGCGAGGTGAGCGAGCCGGTCTGCCAGACGCCCGTGGAGGTGAACCGGGTCGGCATTGTTCTCATTGGGGGCCTGAACCCGGTCGCCTGCGTGGAGGAAGCGGAACTGGACGTGGACAACCGGGCCATGTCCGCCGTCATGGAGTTCGGAGACATGGAGCCGTTCGACCAGGTATGGAAGCGCTGCCGGACCAGAACGGGAGCCAGAAGGAAAACAGCACGCCGGCGGGCCGGGGAAGGATCGCCGGGGGAAAAATAAAAACAAGACCAACAAGAGAAAGGGGTATTGTCATGTCCGTTATTTCAGATGTCCTTGCCAAGGTAAAGCAGCTTGACCCCGACCAGCCCGAGTTCCACCAGGCCGTGGAAGAGGTCATGGAGACCCTGGAGCCGACGACGAAGCGCCATCCCGAGTTCGTGAAGGCGAACATCTACGAGCGCATCGTCGAGCCGGAACGCACAATGCTGTTTCGCGTTCCCTGGGTGGACGACAAGGGGAATGTCCAGGTGAACCGGGGCTTCCGGGTCCAGTTCAATAACGCCATCGGTCCCTTCAAGGGCGGCCTCCGCTTCCATCCATCGGTGAACCTGGGAATCATCAAGTTCCTCGGCTTCGAGCAGATCTTCAAGAATTCCCTGACGACCCTGCCCATGGGCGGCGGCAAGGGCGGCTCCGACTTCGATCCCAAGGGCAAGTCGGACGGCGAGGTCATGCGGTTCTGCCAGGCCTTCATGCGGGAACTCTTCCGCCATGTCGGCGCGGAGACGGACGTCCCCGCCGGCGACATCGGGGTCGGCGGCCGGGAAATCGGCTACCTCTTCGGATACTACAAGAAGATCCGTAACGAGCATACCGGCGTGCTGACCGGCAAGGCCCTGGAATACGGCGGCAGCCTGATCCGCCCCGAGGCTACCGGGTACGGAACGACCTACTTCGCGGCGGAAATGCTGGCCACCCGCGGCCTGGACTTCAAGGGCAAGATCGTCGCCATCAGCGGTGCCGGCAATGTGGCCCAGTACGCCGTCGAAAAGGTCAACCAGCTGGGCGGCAAGGTCATCACGCTGTGCGACTCCAGCGCGACCATCCTGGACGAGGCGGGCATCGACCAGAACAAGTGCGATTTCGTCATGGAACTGAAAAACGTCAAGCGCGGCCGGATCAAGGAGTACGCCGACAAGTACAAAACCTGCTGTGTCGAGGGCTCCAGCGTATGGGACGTGATCCGGGACCAGGGAATCAAGGTGGACATCGCCCTGCCCTGCGCCACCCAGAACGAGCTGGACGCCTCCCATGCCGCCGCCCTGGTGAAGAACGGATGCATCTGCGTGGCCGAGGGGGCCAACATGCCCTCCACGCCGGACGCCGTGAAGATCTTTCAGGAAAACAACATCCTTTACGGACCCGGCAAGGCCGCCAACGCAGGCGGCGTGGCCACCTCGGGCCTGGAAATGAGCCAGAACAGCCTGAAGCTCTCCTGGACCCGGGAAGAGGTGGACCAGCGACTCCTCATCATCATGAAGAGCATCCACAAGGCCTGTGTCGAGACCGCCGAGGCCTACGGCCGGAAGGGCGACTACGTCACGGGCGCCAACATCGCCGGATTCACCAAGGTGGCCCGGGCCATGCTGGCCTACGGGGTCGTGTAAAAGAAGACCAGGGTTCCGAATGCGAAAGGACGGCCGCGGGATTCCCGCGGCCGTCCCTGTTTTCGTGCCTCCACCGGCAACCCGGCATTCGCCGGTTCGCCCCTCTTTTCCGCCGACCCGGGGTCCGGCTTCCCGCATCCTTCATTCCCGGGCGTATACGATCAGCTTCTGCGTCACGACGTTCGACATGAGCCGGAGGTTCCTCTCCCGCACGTCGTAGACGCGCACCACTTCCCCGTAGGCGCCGTCCCTGGGGGACAGTTCCGCGAGGCGGTTGGGAAAGGCCGATAGCCACGCCGGGTTGAAGTAAACGTTCTCCTTTTCGGGATAGATGGCCATGTAGAAGATCTCCATCTCCACAAGGTCCTGGAAGAAATGGGTCCCGAAGGAGAGATCGGGGATCAGGCTTCCGTCCCGGTAGGCGATCTCGGCGATGGCGGTGATGTTGTTGATCTCCGAGAAGGTCACGGGAACCCCCATGGCCGGCGTCGTTGTTCCCCAGCGACCCGGTCCCAGGAGGGCCGTGGGCCTTTCCTCCCGGTTCTCCACGAGCTTGTTGAGCCGGCCGATGATGCGGGCCACGTCGTATTTTTCCGAGAGGGACAATTTTGTATAGCCCTGGGGATCGATATAGATCACGTGGGAAATGGGCTGCGAGACGCTTCCGCCCATGAAGTTTCCCTCCTGCCGGATGAGCACCCGCTCCTTCCGGACCCGCGCCGGGATCTCCACCTGGGCCGTCTGTCCCCTCGTCTGGAACGGCCGGCATTGAAGAAGGTTGACCTGCAGGTTCCCCTGGGCGTTGAAGTTGGCCGTAAACTCGATGTCCACCGGGTATTCGTAGACCCTTTCGAGCGTCTTGAGCATCCGGGACATGGTGTCGGGAAAATCCGTCGTTGAGAGGAGCTCGTCGAAGGTCAAAATCCAGATGTCCGTTTCCGGCCTGCCCAGGGCCCGCAGGCGGTCCGCGGACTCCATGTCACGGGTGCCCACCAGGTCCAGCCTCGCGTCCAGGCCCTCCTGGACCACCTGCACCAGCGGCAGCGACTGGAAGCGGTTTTCCTCCAGGTTGAGGGCGTCCACATCGTGCTGGGAGAACCGCCGGGCGTCGTCAAGTCCTGAATGGGCCTTCAGCATGGGATCGTCGAGGGCCACGATCCGCGGATAATCGTTTTCGACCCGGTTGACCGCCCGGGTTCCCAGTCCAAGGACCAGACGCAGCATTCCGGCCTTGGGATCGAGGCCCTGTTTCCAGACGAAGGTGTTGTGGGAAAGCCCGACTCCGGCGAGCTCCGGGAAGAAATAATGTTTCCGGTAGGATCCGGACACCCGCTGGACGAGGAGGGCCATCTGCTCGTCCTGCTGGTCCAGGCCCCGCTGAAGCCGGTAGGTCAGGGCGTCGACGTTCATGGTGCTGGCGAAGATGCGCCGCACCGCCTCTTCGAAAAGTTCGTAGCGCTGCTCCGGCGTTCCCTGGTTGGCGCAGAAGTAACTCTCGTACTTGCCCGCGAAGGCATTGCCGAAGGCGTCCTCCAGCAGGCTGCTGGAGCGGACGATGATGGGGGACTGGCCGAAATACTCGAGCATCAGCTGGAACTGCTCCCGCACCTCCTCCGGGAATACGCCCCGGAGCATGACGTTCCGAAGCTCTCCGGCGCACTCGAAATAGCCTTCCTTGGTCTTCTGCGCCATCAGGAGCTTCCACCAGCCGTTCTGAACGATGTAGGAGTAAAAAACGTCTGAGCCGATATAGAATGAGTCGTGCCGTTCCAGCTTGCCCTCCCAGTCGAAGGACCGGTCCTTCCGGAGGACGTTCCGGGCCAGGAGCATGCCGACGGACTTTCCGCCGATGAATCCCGTTCCGATAAGGCGCTCCTGGATCTCCAGCAGATCCTCCAGGGTGAAATAATCCCTGGCCAGCGACAGCATGCGCTTCTCCCGTCCGATGAGGACCCGGGAGAGCTGGTCCACCATGCCGTGTTTCGCTTCTCTTGCCCCGGGGTCCTGTGCCAGTTCACGGGCCTGCATGAAGATGCGGTCCCAGTAATCCAGGTTCCGCTCGGCGCCGACGGATCCCTTGTGGGCCAGGAAGGCGAACAGGTTCGTGGCGTCGACACTGTTCATGATCGGCGTGAAGCGGCCGTTGGTCTGAATGTGGGGAAGGAACATGGTGGGCGAATAGCGGTGCCAGGCCTTGAGGGGGTGGACGCAAATCTTTCCCTTGTAATTGTAAATGTCCAGGAGCACCTGGGTGGTCTCCCGGATGCGGGCAATCGTCTTGAAGGAGTGCCGGCTCCGGAGAATGGCGAAATAGGCGACGGTGTTCAGCTCGAAAAGGTACGGACAGGTGATGACGAAGAAATTGCCGATCATCAGGTCCGTGGCCCAGGCATGCAGGAGGTCCGAAAGGCAGTCGAAGACATAGAAAACGTCCCGTCCCTCCTGGCGGATGATGTTGTGAACCTGCGTGGAGAAGGACTCGAACCCCATGTCGGCGTTGAGCTTGTAGATGGTCACCTGGCCCGTGGGCTCCAGGAGCGGCGCATGGCGGGCGAAGCGCATGTAGACGACCCTTTCGTTGTTCTCGAGGGCCGTCTTGACAAAGGGAAGGACGAAGGAGCGGTAGTCCTCCATGTCGTCCACCTGGAGCACGACATTGTCTCCCGTCTGGAGGTAGTTCAGGACGCCGTCGAGCCCCTCGACTCCGGTCGAGACCCGGGAAAAGGATACCATGGACAGAAACCCCCTTTTCGAAATTGCCGACTCATTCTTTATCAAGTTTCATACCAGAAATGGTTTTCTTCTCCCATTGCCAATTTAAACGAAAATGTATAGAAAGGATCCGTTGGCACGCTTTTTGTTCATTTTTGTCCATCAACGACCGCAGCGGCGGATCCGAGACAACCCGGAGGAACCTTGTGAGCACCCATAGTTTCGAAGAACTGGCGGCCCTTCATGCCATCGCCAAGATCCTGGCCCAACCCTGGGAGCTGCGGGACCAGCTCGAGCGCGTCCTCAACGAAATGAATGTCCGGCTGGGGATGGAGCGCGGCATGATCTCCCTTCTCGACCGGGATACCGGCGAGGCGTGGCTGGATGTCGCCCATGGCGTCAATCTCGACGGCCTGGAGATCACCTACCGGATGGGGGAGGGGATCACCGGCAAGGTGGCCCAGACGGGCCGTCCCATGGCAATCCCAAACCTGGGCAAGGAGGCCCTGTTCCTGGACCGGACGGGAGCCCGGCGCTACCTGAACCGGGAAGAACTGGCCTTTCTGTGCGTACCGATCATGTACGACAACCGGGTCGTAGGCATCCTGTCGGCCGACAAGGGCGCCGGCTCCGTGATCGACCTCGACTGCGAGCTTGCCATGCTCACCGCCGTGGCGGAACTGATCGCCAAGGCGGTGCACATCCTGGCACTGGAAGAGGAGAACCGGCGGCTCCGCCGGATCATCAATCAGGGACGGTCGCCGTCCGTCGATTTTATAGGACATTCCAAGGGGATGCAGGAGGTCTTCGGGCTCGTCAGCCATGTCGCCGACTCGGGCACGACGGTCCTGATCCTGGGGGAGACGGGAACCGGGAAGGAGCTGGTGGCCCGGGCAATTCACATGAACAGCCCCCACAACAAGGGCCCCCTGGTCCAGGTGAACTGCGCCGCGATTCCCGACACCCTCATGGAAAGCGAGCTTTTCGGTCACGAGAAGGGCGCCTTTACGGGGGCGCTTCGCCAGCGTCGGGGCCGCTTCGAGGAGGCCAACAACGGCACGATTTTCCTGGACGAGGTGTCGGAACTGTCCGCCGCCGCCCAAGCCAAGCTTCTCCGCGTTCTCCAGGAAAAGCAGTTCCAGCCCCTGGGCTCGTCCCGGCTGGTTCACACGAACGCCAGGGTCGTCGCGGCCACGAACCGCCGCCTGGAGGAATGCATCGCCACCGGCCAGTTCCGGTCCGACCTGTATTATCGCCTGAGTGTCTTCCCCATCCACCTGCCGCCGCTTCGCGAGCGGGGCAACGACATCATCCTGCTGGCCGACCATTTCGTACTCAAGTATTCGCAGGAACTGGGAAAACCGGTGAAACGGATCTCCACGGCCGTGGTCGAGGCCTTCCTGAGCCACTCATGGCCGGGCAATGTCCGCGAACTGGAAAACTGCATCGAGCGGGCCGTCCTGCTCGCGGAGGGGGATTCCATTGAAATCGTGCATCTTCCCCCTTCCCTGCAGATTAAAACCCGGACCTGTGAAAAGAAGGACTCGGGACGGCTCAGCTCCGTCGTCGAGGCCCAGGAGAGGACGCTGATCATCGACGCCCTGAAGGAGACCCGGGGCAACCAGAGCCAGGCGGCGCGGCTCCTGGGAACGACGAAGCGGATCATCCAGTACAAGATCCAGAAGCTGGGCATCGATCCCCGGAAATACCGGCAGAAAGGGCGCGGACCGGACCGGCCGGGCCAGGATGTCCAGGAGGTGGCCTGACGGATGGACGGCGGGATCGGAAACAACAAATTTGTATTTTCCGGCACACGAAAAGGACATTTTTGTGCCAGGACGCGCAAACCCTGCAATGGTCCGTCCGCGGTGAATCCCCTGTCCGCGCATGTCTTCATCCATCGGCCATGGTGGCACAATTTTCGCTTTTCAGCAGGGACTGTTTGACGCCCTGCGGCGTGAATCGTTTTTGAAAGGATCTGTCATGTGTCGTCTGTTTGCCATCACCAGCCGGGAGCCCCTCTCCCCCATGACGGCCGTCCATGCCCTGAACGTCATGAAGGAAGGGCACGACGGCTCCGGAATGGGCCTGTTCCTGACGGACCTCGGGGGCAGCTTCGAGCGTTTCCGGGGCTCTCCCATTCTCTCGGGCATCTTCTCCAATGAAGGGCTCCGGACCCTGGACCGGTACCTGATGGACCTGGACTTCACCGTCAAGTACAAGCTCTCCATCCGGCCGGCCCAGATTCCGCCGAACGGGACGCCGAAAAGGGACAATTATGTCATTCGCGCCTACGACTACCCGCCGGACTGGCTCACCATGCCCCAGGAGGAGAGGGAGCACCGCCTGCTGCTGACCCGCCTGCGTCTTCGCCAGATGGGCGAGGCCGACGGGTCCATGCTGGTCTTCAGCTTCTGGCCGGACGTGATCATGCTCAAGGAGGTCGGAGATCCGATGGAGCTGGCGGACTACCTGGGCCTCGACCACGAGGAGCTCCAGGCGCGGGTAATCCTTGCGCAGGGGCGGCAGAACACCAATTACGCCATCAACATCTACGCCTGCCACCCCTTCTTCATCCAGGGCTTCGCGACGATGACCAACGGCGAGAACACCGCCTTCGTCCCCATCCGGGAGTTCCTGACCTCCCGGAATTACGCCGGATACACGGGATACCAGTCCGACTCGGAGGTCTTCACCCACATCCTTCATTATACCCAGAAGCATCTCCACCTCGGGCTGGACCTCTACAAGCACATCATCACACCCCTGAAGGACGAGGAGCTGGGACGCCACCCGAATGGTACAAAAATGAAACAGATCAAGCAGGCCTGCCGTCCCCTCATCATCGACGGCCCCAATTGTGTGATCGGCTGCCTGCCTGACAAGACCGTCTTCATGGTCCAGGACAGCAAGAAGCTCCGTCCCGGCATTGTGGGCGGAAGTTCCGGCCTGTTCGCCTTCTCCTCGGAGGTGTGCGGCCTCGACGCGGCGATCCCGGCACGGAACAAGAGCACCGACATTCAGCCCATGAAGTACGACACGGTCATGATCCCGCCCGGCCGGGAGGAGGTGATTCGATGGAACCAGTGGGAACGATAACGCCTTCCACCCTGAGCCGGACCGACCTGCCCTGGCAGATCGACTGGAGCGCGGATCGATGCACGCTCTGCGGGCGGTGCACCGCCGTCTGTCCCGTCCGGGCCATCGAGCTGGGGGTACACCGGAAGCGGGTCGTCCAGGTCGGCGTGGGCCTGGCGGAGAAACCCGGGAACGTGTTCAGCGTCTATCACGGCGTCCGCCAGAAGACCGATCCGGCCCATGCCTGCATCGGCTGCGGCATGTGCGACCTGGTCTGTCCGAACGGGGCCATCCGGCCCGTCCGGGGCGGCGAGCCCGACAAGCTCCGCTTCCACAACAACGCGGGCGGCGTCCCCCGCAGGCGCGGCGGACGGCGGAACGATCCCCGGAGCCTCCTGGACGAGATCAAGTTCATCCGCATTTCCATGCTCACGGACCCGGCGCTGGACGCCGGACGCCACGACTTCGAGCTGCGCACCCTCCTGGGCCGGATCCTGCCGCCGGAGAGACTCATCCGGACCATCCAGGACAACGGCTGGGTTCCCCCCGTGCGGGAGATCTACCCCCTCATCATCGGCAGCATGTCCTTCGGGGCCCTCTCGCCGAACATGTGGGAGGGGCTCCAGATGGGGGTTGCCTACCTGAACGAGGAAAAGGGCATGCCCGTCCGCATCTGCACGGGCGAGGGAGGCTGCCCCCCGAGGCTCCTGCGCTCCCGGTTCCTGAAATACATCATCCTGCAGATTGCCAGCGGCTACTTCGGGTGGGACGAGATTATCCACGCCCTGCCGGACATGAAGGAAGACCCCTGCGCCATCGAGATCAAGTACGGCCAGGGGGCGAAGCCCGGCGACGGCGGCCTCCTGATGTGGTACAAGGTGAACAAGCTGATCGCCGCGATCCGGGGCGTCCCGCCGGGCATCAGCCTGCCCAGCCCGCCGACCCACCAGACGAAGTACTCCATCGAGGAGTCCGTGGCCAAGATGACCCAGTCCATGGCCATGGCCTGGGGATTCCGGGTCCCCGTCTATCCCAAGATCTCCGCCACGAGCACCACCCTGGCCGTGCTGAACAACCTGACCCGCAATCCGTATGCGGCGGGTCTTGCCATAGACGGGGAGGACGGCGGGACCGGGGCCGCCTACAACGTGTCCATGAACACGATGGGCCACCCCATCGCCAGCAACATCCGGGACGCCTACCTGAACCTCGTGAAAGTGGGAAAGCAGAACGAGATCCCGCTGTTCGCCGGCGGCGGCATCGGCAAGAACGGCAACCTCGCCGCCAACGCCGCCGCCCTGATCATGCTGGGCGCCAGCGGCGTCCAGATCGGCAAATACATCATGCAGGCGGCGGCGGGATGCCTCGGCTCCGAGACGGACCGCTGCAACATCTGCAACATCGGGCTCTGCCCCAAGGGCATCACCTCCCAGGATCCGCGGCTGTACCGGCGCCTGGATCCGGAGATGGTCGCCCAGCGGGTGGTGGAGACATACCTGAGCTTTGACACGGAATTGAGGAAGATCGTGGCTCCCCTGGGCCGCTCGACGTCCCTGCCGATCGGCATGTCCGACGCCCTGGGCATCGCCGACGGCGCCGCCGCCGCACGACTCAAGATCAGCCACGTTCTTTAGGAAACAGGAAGAAGGAGCATCTCCATGCTGTACAAACCGACGATTGTCCTGCCCGGGGTCATTCAGGGCGTCCGCGTGGATTCCCGGGACCTGGAGGCAAACCTTCAGAAGGCCGTCCAGAACGGGCACCGGTGCATCGAGATCCATGCTTACGGCCAGCACGGAATCGGCGGCCGCCTCTGGAGAGGCGGCGACGACGAGATCATGATCCGCGTCCTCGGCTCGTCAGGCCAGCGCGTGGGGTCCATGGGCTTTCCCAACACGACGATCGACATCTTCGGCCCCGCTTCCGACGACGTGGGCTGGCTGAACGCCGGGGCGACCATCATTGTCCGGGGCCATGCCACCAACGGGGTGGGCAATGCCATGGCCCAGGGGAAAATCTATGTCGCCGGCGACATCGGCGCCCGCGGCATGACCATGACCAAGCACAATCCCCGTTTTGCGCCTCCCGAACTCTGGGTTTTGGGCAGCGCCGGCGACTCCTTCGCCGAATTCATGGCCGGCGGGACTGCCGTGGTCTGCGGCCATGGGACGCCCCGGATCGAGAACACGCTGGGTTACCGCCCCTGCGTCGGAATGGTCAGCGGCCGGATCTTCTTCCGCGGACCCCACCGGGGGTACAGCGAGCAGGACGCCCGGCTGACCGATCCCGACGACGAGGATTGGCAGTGGCTGCTGGACAACCTCCTCACCTTTCTCAAGATGATCGGCCGGACGGAGCTCTACCCGGTCCTGGTATCGGACCGCTCGGAGTGGCATCTCCTGGTGGCCCGCAAGCCTTTTGAAAAGACGGAAACGCCGGCCCGGACCATGGCGCAGTTTGTCCGGGAAATTTGGGACGGGGAACTGGGAGCAGGCGGCCTGATCGGCGACCTGACGGACCTCCCGCGGTCGGCCATCGACGTCATCCCCACCGGCGAACTGCGCCGCTGGGTTCCCCGCTGGGAAAACGAAAAACACCTGCCCCCGTGCCAGGCATCCTGCCCGACAGGCATTCCCGTGCAGAAGCGGTGGTCCCTGATCCGGAAGGGACGGATGACGGAGGCGGTGGATCTGGCGCTTACCTGCACCCCCTTCCCGGCCACCGTCTGCGGGTACCTGTGCCCCAACCTCTGCATGCAGGGATGCACGCGGCAGGCAGCCTCGCTGCCGGCCCTGGACGTAGCCCTCCTGGGCAGGGCCTCCCTGGAGGCGAAGACGCCCGATCCCGCCCCCGCGACCGGAAAGAGTGTCGCCGTCATCGGCGGCGGCCCGGCGGGGCTATCCGCGGCCTGGCAGCTCATGATGATGGGCCATTCGCCGGTCGTCATCGAGCGGGAGAAGCGGCTGGGAGGCAAGATCACCGCCACGATTCCCAGGGCGCGGATCCCGGACGACGTGGTGGCCCGCGAAATCGAGCGGGTCCTGGAGCGGATTCCCGTAACGCACCTGAAGAAACCCCTCACGAAAGAGGCTTTCCGGGCCATCAAGGGAAAGCACGACATCGTCGTCATCGCCCCGGGCGCCCAGAAGCCCCGGAAAATACCCATTCCGGGTAAGGAGCGGGCGCTGGCCGCCCTGGATTTCCTCAGGGACAGCAAGGAAGACCAGGCCTCCGTGGGTGAGCGCGTGGTGATCATCGGCGCCGGCAACGTGGGCTGCGATGCCGCGGCGGAGGCCGCCCGGCTCGGAGCCCGGGAGATCACCCTGGTGGACATCCAGGAGCCCGCGTCCTTCGGGGTGGAGCGCCGCCACGCCGAGGCCGCCGGGGCGCGCTTTCTCTGGCCGCGGACGACCCGATCGATTACCGACAGGGGTGTGGAACTGGCCGACGGCGAAATCCTGCCGGCGGATACGGTCATCATGGCCGTCGGCGACGCGCCGGACCTCGCGTTCCTTCCCGAGGACATCGTCCTGGACAGGGGGTTCGTGGCCGTCAACAAGCAGTATCAGAGCTCCGATCCCCAGGTCTTCGCCATCGGCGACGCCGTGAGGCCGGGCCTCCTGACGGATGCCATCGGGGCCGGACGGATCGCCGCCCGGGCCATCGACGACCTGCTCCATGGCCGGCAGGACACCTACGACAACCTGCCCGCCATTTCAACCTCGCGGGTGCACCTGGAATACTACGACCCGCGGATCCCGACGACGGGAGACCTGGGCAGCTGTTCCACCGCATGTGCCTCCTGCGGCGCTTGCCGGGACTGCGGCTTATGCGAGACCCTCTGCCCGGGCCAGGCGATTTCAAGGCGGAGCCTCGGGGAAGACGCCTACGAATACATTGTGGACGGGGAACGCTGCATTGGATGCGGTTTCTGTGCCGACGCCTGCCCCTGCGGCATCTGGGAGCTTGCAGAGAACGCCCCTATCGAATAATAACCATCATCAAGAGAGATATGGAGGAATTATGAAAAAGACATGCCCGATCACCGCAGCCGAAAGGAGTTACCCGGTGGCGAAGGAGAAGTCCGGCCCCGTATCGGAGTACTACGGTGAGGACACCTTCAACATCCGGGTCATGAAAGGCAAGCTGCCCGGAGATGCCTACGACAAGATCATCGACGCCATCCACGAAAACACCATTCTCGACATCGAGACGGCCAACACGGTTGCCCACGCCATGGCAAAGTGGGCCATTGAGAAGGGGGCGACCCATTTCGCCCACTGGTTCCAGCCCATGACGGGGATCACGGCGGAGAAGCACGACGCCTTCATCGACGTAACCGGGCCCAGCTCGGTCATCGAGCGCTTTTCCGGCAAGCAGCTGGTCCAGGGGGAGCCGGACGCATCGAGCTTCCCGAGCGGCGGCATCCGGGCAACCTTTGAAGCCCGCGGCTACACGGCCTGGGACATGTCCTCCCCCGCCTTCATCCGGCGGAACGGCATCTCGACGACCCTCTGCATCCCGACGGCCTTCATCTCCTACACCGGCCAGGCCCTGGACAAGAAGACCCCCCTGCTGCGGTCGAACCGGGCCGTCAGCAAAAGCGCCCTGAAGATCCTGGATCTCCTGGGCGGCAAAGGCGTGAGAGGCGTCTTCGCCACCCTGGGTCCCGAGCAGGAGTACTTCCTGATCGACGCGGACTTCTACTACAAGCGCCAGGACCTCGTCATGGGAGGCCGGGCCGTCGTCGGCGCCCCCCCGCCGAAGGGACAGGAGCTGGAAGACCAATACTTCGGAAGCATCAAGGAGCGCATCGCCTCGTACATGCACGACATGGAGGAGGAGCTCTTCAAGCTGGGCGTTCCCGCCAAGACCCGGCACAACGAGGTGGCGCCCAGCCAGTTCGAGCTGGCCCCGGTCTTCGAGGAGGCCAACCTGGCGGTCGATCACAACCAGATCGTCATGGACACGATGCAGCAGGTTGCGAAGAAGCACCGCCTGGCCTGCCTGCTCCACGAAAAGCCCTTCGCGGGCATCAACGGCTCGGGCAAGCACCTGAACTGGTCGCTGTCGGACAACAAGGGGAACAACCTCCTGAATCCGGGACAGACACCGCAGGACAACATCCAGTTCCTGGTCTTCCTGATCGCCGTCATCCGCGCCGTCTACAGGCACGCGGACATCCTGCGGGCCGCCGTGGGATCCTACGCCAACGACCACCGCCTGGGCGCGAACGAGGCGCCGCCGGCCATCATTTCGATCTTCCTCGGCGACCAGCTCACGAAGATACTCGAGGACATCGAGGCCGGCAAAGTGACGAAGGCCTCCGACAAGGAGATCATCAACCTCGGCATCTCCTCGCTGCCCATCGTGAGCAAGGACAATACCGACCGGAACCGGACGTCCCCCTTTGCGTTCACGGGAAACAAGTTCGAATTCCGGGCCGTCGGCTCAGCCCAGTCGATCTCTTTCCCGGCCACGGTCCTCAACACAATCATAGCCGAAAGCCTCGATTACCTGGCGGACAAGATCAAGGCCGAGTGCGGGAAGAACGCCAATATCAACCAGTGCGTCCTGTCGGTGATCCGCAGGGAAATGAAGGATCTCAAGCCGATTCTCTTCAACGGCGACAACTACTCCCGGGCATGGGAAAAGGAAGCGGCAAAGCGGGGGCTCCCGAATTACAAGACCACGCCGGTGGCCTTGAAGGCCCTGATCACCCCGAAGGCTCTGGACCTCTTCGAGAAATACAGGGTTCTCTCCAGGGAGGAGCTCAAGTCGCGCTATCTGATCCGCGTCGAGCGGTACATCAAGGATCTGAGCATCGAGGCGAAGTGCCTGCAGAACATCTGCCTGAGCCAGATCATCCCGGTGGCGACGTCCTACCAGAACCGGCTCTCGGAGACGATCCTCCGCACGCGGGAGGCTCTCGGCAAAGGCGCCGACCTGGCCGCCCAGCAGGACCTGCTGAAGAGGCTGGCGGCCCTGGTGAACCGGGTTTATGCCGGCAACCAGGAGATCCTCGCGGGGATCGAGAAGGCGTCGGCCGTTCACGACGAGCAGAAGAAGGCGGAGATGCTCTGCGACAAGGTCAAGATCCGGATGAACGAACTGAGGGAATCCGTCGACGAGCTGGAGGGCATCGTGGACGATGAGCTCTGGCCGCTGCCGAAATTCTGGGAAATGCTCTTCATCAGCTGACGGGCTCGCGGTTGCATTCGTGCGCGGGATAGGATAAGGACGCCCGCGGGTTTGAATCGTGGACCGCATGACCTGGGTCCCTGGCGAGGGGGCGGGAAATGCGAAGGACGTCGTTCGTGCTTCGCCTTCCCGCCTTCCTGGTTTTTCGCCCGGCACGGATCTGAAATCCGCCCCGGGACAGTGACATTCACAACGGTTGAGGTGTTTTCATGTCGCTGCTGCGGCATCGGAGGTCTGCCCTTCTCGTCCTGGAAGATGGAAGCGTCTTCCCCGGCCGCGCCTTTGCCGGCGGGGGCGAGGTCATGGGCGAAATCGTCTTCAACACCGGCATGACGGGCTATCAGGAGGTCCTCACGGACCCGTCCTACAAGGGGCAGATTGTCGCCATGACCTATCCCCTCGTTGGCAACACGGGCATCAATCCGGAGGACATGGAGTCCGCGGGGATCCACCTGGAGGGCTTCATCGTCCGGGAGTACCAGGACCGGCCCAGCAACTGGCGGGCCGACCGGTCCCTGAAGGATTTCCTGGAGGCGAACGGCAAGATCGGCGTGGAGGGGATCGACACCCGGGCCCTGACCCGGCGCCTCCGCCTGGACGGAGCCATGAAGGGCGTTCTCACGACGGAGACCTCCGACACGGCCGTTCTCCTGGAGAAGGTAAAGGCCCACCCCGGCCTCGTGGGACGGGACCTGGTGCGGGAAGTGACCTGCCGGGAGGCCTACCTGTGGCGGGACGGACGCCCGCAGGAGCTTCCTCCGGACCTGCCGGCGGACGGGCGGCACTTCCGGGTCGTCGTGGTGGACTGCGGCGTGAAATACAACATTCTCCGGCACCTGGAGGCGAGAGGCTGCCAGGTCGTCGTCGTTCCGGCCGCGGCCACGGGCGAGGAGATCCTTGCCTGGAAACCGGACGGCATCCTGTTTTCCAACGGTCCGGGAGACCCGGCGGCCCTTCCCTACATCGTCGACGCCGCCCGGCTCGTTCTCGGAAGATTGCCCGTCTTCGGCATCTGCCTCGGTCACCAGATCCTCGGACAGGCGGCGGGGGGCCGGACGGCCAAGCTGAAATTCGGGCACCACGGCATCAACCAGCCCGTCAAGAACCACCGTACGGGCCGGATCGAGATCACGTCGCAGAACCACGGCTTCATCGTGGTTCCCGACTCCCTGACGGGAGACCGGGAGGCAACCCACGACAACCTCAACGACACCACGTCCGAAGGCCTCTCCTATGAAGACCGGCAGGCCTTCAGCGTCCAGTACCATCCGGAGGCCGCTCCGGGACCCCACGACGCGGCCTACCTGTTCGACCGCTTCGTGGAAACCATGAACGCCAGGAGAAAGGCTCCATGATCCTCATCGTCGACTTCGGGTCGCAGTACAACCAGCTCATCGCCCGGCGCGTCCGGGAGCATCACGTCTACTGCCAGATCGAGCCTCCGGACCTTCCGCTGGAGAAGATCCGGGACCTGAATCCCGAGGGGATCATCCTGTCGGGGGGACCCGCCAGCATCTACGAGCCCGGCAGTCCCAAGGCGGACCCGGGGATCTTCCGGCTGGGAATCCCCGTTCTGGGGATCTGCTACGGCCTCCAGTTCATGGCGGACGCCCTGGGGGGCGAGGTCATCCCGGCGAGCAAGCGGGAGTACGGATTTGCCGAGCTCCGGATCCGGGAGCCCGAGGGAATCTTCAAGGGCATTCACCAGGATTCCCGCTGCTGGATGAGTCACGGCGACACCATCGGCCGGCTCCCGAAGGGATTCCGCATCACCGCGTCCACCCCGAGCACCCGGGTCGCCGCCACGGAGGACCCAAAGCGGCGCTTTTACGGCCTCCAGTTTCACCCCGAGGTGGTCCACACCCCCGAAGGCAAGCGGATGCTGGGCAATTTCCTCTTCGACGTTTGTCGCTGCAAGCGCTCCTGGACCATGAAGAATTTCGCCCGGGACACCATCGCGGAGATCCGGGAGGAGGTGGGGGATCGAAAGGTCATCCTGGGACTGAGCGGCGGTGTGGACTCCTCCGTGGCCGCGGTCCTCCTGCACCAGGCCATCGGGGAACAGCTGACCTGCGTCTTCGTGGACAACGGGGTCCTCCGCCACGGGGAGGCCGAAAAGGTCCAGGAGGTCTTCCGGAGCAACTATCGCATGAAGCTCCGCTTCGTCCGGGGGGGACGGGAATTCCTGAAAAAGCTCAAGGGAGTGGAAGACCCGGAACGGAAACGGAAGATCATCGGCCGCACCTTCATCGAGGTCTTCGACCGGGAGGCCAAAAAGATCAAGGGCGCTGAATTCCTGGCCCAGGGAACGCTCTACCCGGATCTGATCGAATCGCGGTCGGTCTTCGGCGGCCCCAGCGCCGTCATCAAGTCCCATCACAACGTGGGCGGACTCCCGAAGCGCATGAAGCTCCGGCTCGTGGAGCCCCTGAAGCACCTCTTCAAGGACGAGGTCCGCCTCCTGGGAAAGGAACTGGGGCTCCCGGAGGAGATGATCTGGCGGCAGCCCTTCCCGGGACCGGGCCTGGCGATCCGGATCATCGGCGAGATAACGGAGCGCCGCCTGGCCGTCCTGCGCAAGTGCGACGTGATCTTCCTCGAGGAGATCCGGGCGGCCGGGCTCTACCGGAAACTCTGGCAGTCCTTCGCGGTCCTCCTGCCCGTCAAGAGCGTCGGCATCATGGGCGACCAGCGGACCTACGAGAACATCCTCGCCCTCCGGGCCGTCACCAGCGACGACGCCATGACGGCCGACTGGGCGCGCCTGCCCCACGACCTCCTGGGAAAGGTCTCCAACCGGATCATCAACGAGGTGAGGGGCGTCAACCGGGTGGTCTACGACATCAGCTCCAAACCGCCCAGCACCATCGAGTGGGAATAACCGTGCCCAAACGCACCGACATCAAGAAAATCCTGATCATCGGCTCGGGTCCGATCATCATCAGCCAGGCCTGCGAGTTCGACTATTCGGGCACCCAGGCCTGCAAGGCCCTCAAGGAAGAGGGATACGAGGTCGTCCTGATCAACTCGAACCCGGCCACGATCATGACGGACCCGGAGACGGCGGACCGGACCTACGTCGAGCCCATCACCCCGGAGGCCGTAGCGAAGATCATCGCCCGGGAGCGGCCCGACGCGCTCCTGCCCACCCTGGGGGGACAGACGGGGCTGAACACGGCCGTGGCCGTGGCCGACATGGGGGTCCTGGACGAGTACGGCGTGGAGATGATCGGCGCCGACCGGGACGTCATCCACAAGGCGGAGGACCGGGAGAAATTCCGCCATGCCATGGAACGGATCGGCCTGCGGGTCCCCCGGAGCGGATTCGCCCGCTCCATGGAGGACGTTTTCCGCATCGCCGCCGAAATCGGCTACCCCATCATCGTCCGGCCCTCCTTCACCCTGGGGGGAACGGGCAGCGGCGTCGCCTACAACCGGGAGGAGCTTGCCGGGATGGCCAAGGCGGGCCTCGACGCCAGCATGATTCATGAGATCATGCTGGAGGAGTCGGCCCTCGGCTGGAAGGAATACGAGCTCGAGGTGATGCGGGACAAG
>CAZXMK010000025.1:0-17857 GCA_964641935.1 uncultured Syntrophaceae bacterium | reverse complement strand
GCGCCTGCTTTGGGAGCAGGATGTCACAGGTTCAAATCCTGTCGCCCCGACCATATGAACAAAGAGGCTGCAAGGCGACTTGCAGCCTTTCTTCGCAGGGCCGATCCCTCCCATCAGGTTTGCAATCATTATTGAATTGACGTACCCGGTCCTTCCGTCTAAAAATCAACCCAGACATCTGTTTTCATCGGAGGTGATGGCGCTCATCGTCGCCTGAACCTCCGCAGGGAAGACCTCAATACAGGCAAAGCCGCCAAATGCAGGAAATTCAAGCAAACGGGTTCGAATACCGATATATTCACAATGGTCTGTTGAAAGAACCATTCATTGAGAACATGAGGGTAGAACCCAATGACGGACACCTCTCCCTTTCTCGGTCTTGTCCATAATGCAGCGCTGCTTCTGACGATCGCATACCTCTTCGACGTGAGCGCGGCCCGCTGGAAGACCGACCGCACCTCGATCCGGCAGGCATTCTTCGGCATCATCATCGGAGCGGTCGGCATCATCGTCATGATGACGTCCTGGACGCTCATACCGGGGCTCATTTTCGACACGCGCTCGGTTCTGCTTTGCATATCCGGTCTCTTCTTCGGTTTCATCCCCACGGTCATCGCAATGGTGATGACTGTCCTGTTCCGCGTCTACCAGGGAGGCCCCGGCGCTGTCATGGGCGTCAGCGTCATCATCGCCACGGGCGCGATCGGCATCCTGTGGCGCAGGATGCGTAGGGATTCCCTGGCCTCGATGTCATGGCGCGAGCTTTACCTGTTCGGCGTAGCCGCCCACCTGGTCATGCTGGGCCTGACGTTCACATTGCCCCTGGAAATCGCCCTGCGGACGCTTTCACGGATCACCCTGCCCGTCCTGTTGATCTATCCGGCGGGAACCGCCCTCTTGGGCGTGCTCATGGTCAACCGCATGCAGCGTCAGCGGGCTGTCGAAGATCTGCAGGAAAGCGAGGAAAAATATCGTTCCCTGTTCGACTATTCAAGGGATGCCATCCTACTGACCAGACCCGATGGATCCGTCCTTGACGCCAACCCGGCGGCCTGCAGGATGTTTAACCGGTCGCTGGAAGACATCCGGCGCATCGGGCGGGAAGGGCTGGTGGACGCCGCCGATCCCCGTCTGCAGGAGGCCCTGCAGAAACGGAAGTCCGAGGGCGGGGGAGTTGCCGAGATCACGATGCTTCGTGCCGGAGGGGATCCGTTTCCCGCGGAGATAACATCGTCGATGTTCACCGATGCCGGCGGTCAGCAGCGAAACAGCATGATCATCCGGGATGTCACCGATCGCCGGCAGGCGGAAGAGTCGCTCCGCCAATCCGAGGATAAATTTACGAAAATCTTTATGATATTGCCGAACGGCGTATCCATTGCCCGCCTGAGAGACGGACAAATCCTCGAAATCAATGACAGCTTCAAAGAGATTACGGGATGGGATCGGGACGAAGTCCTCGGGCGAACCTCCCTGGAGATTCATTTCTGGGACGATCCGGCGGATCGATTGCTCCTTGTGGAAGACCTGAAGGCCGGCCGAGACGTCCTGCAGCGCGAGTTCCTGTTTCGACGCAAAGACGGGACGGTGCGAGCCGGTATTTTTTCTGCGCGCTTCATCCGGATCGCAGGCGAGGAATGCATCGTATTCGTCACACAGGACATCACCGAGCGCAAGCGGACGGAAGAGGCTCTTCAGGAAAGCGAGAAGAAGTTTGCCCGTGTCTTTCGAATGAGTCCCGACATCATGACCATCACCCGGCTCAGTGACAGCATCTATGTCGATGTGAATGAAGAGTTCACCAGGCAGACCGGTTACGCAAGAGAAGAGGCCATCGGCAAGACTCCCTTTGACCTCGCAGTATGGATCGACCCGTCGGACCGCGAGCGCATACTGGAGCGCCTGTGCTCCGATGAGGAACTGCAGGCGAAGCAATACCGCTTTCGCAAAAAGAACGGGACCGTTTTCACCTGCGAGATGACGGCCCGCATCGTTACGATCGGCGGTGAACGGTGCCTTCTCGGCATGTACCGGAACGTCACGGAAAAGATCGAGGCTGAGAGGGCCCGGCGGGAAAGTGAGGAAAAATTCCGGTCCGTGGTTGAAAAGTCCCTGGTGGGGATCGCCATCATCGACGACGCCTTCCGGTATATGTATGTGAACGAGGAGTTCTGCCGCATTGCAGGCTATTCGGAAGATGAGATGCTGGGCAGGGACTTCACGTTTCCACTCACGGAGGAAAGCGCGTCGATTGTGGGCGAACGTGCCTTGCGCCGCCAGAGGGGGGAGGGGGTTCCGTCCCGCTACGAGTTTTCCTTCCGGCAGAAAAACGGCTCGGAGCGGGTCGGCGAGGTGCGCAGTGCCACGTACGTCGATTCGTCGGGGAGAGCGAGAACCATCATCCAGATTATCGACATCACGGACCGCAAGAACACGGAGGAGTCGCTTCTCCTGATGCAGTATGCGATGGACAACGCCCCGGACAGCATCCTCCTGGTGGACCACGACGGCAGAATCGAATACGCCAACAACGCCGCCTGCACCTCCATGGGCTACTCCCGGGAGGAGCTGCTGGCGATGAAGGTGTTCGACATCGACCCGGATTTCCCCATCGAGGGGTGGGAGCAGCACAAGACGGACATGAGGCGCCTGGGCAGAATGACGTTCAACGGACGCCACCGCACGAAGGACGGAAGGCTGTTTCCCGTCGAAGTGACCACGAATTACTTTGATTACAAAGGCAATTTTCTCTCCATCGCCTTTGACCGTGACATCACGGAACGCCTGCGGGCGGAGGAGGAGAAGCATCTGCTGGAGGAGCGGCTGAACCGCGCCGAGAAGATGGAGGCCCTGGGGAAGCTGGCGGGCGGTGTCGCCCACGACCTGAACAATACCCTGGGTGTCGTCATCGGCTACACGGAGCTGCTCCTCAACAGCATGGAGGCCGGCAGCCCCGTCCGAACCCGCCTCACAAGCATCATGCAGGCCGGCGGCCGGGCCGCGGCGATCGTACAGGATCTCCTGACCCTGGCGAGGAGAGGCGTGGCCGGGAAGGAAGTCCTGAATCTGAACCGGATCGTGGCTGATTTTCAGAATTCCCCGGAGTTCGAGAAACTGGCCTCCTACCATCCCGACGTTCGTTTCCGCGTCGACCTCGAACCAGGCCTGCCGAACCTCTCCGGGTCATCGGTGCACCTTGTCAAGACCCTGTTCAATCTTGTTTCAAACGCCGTCGAGGCCATGACGGGAGGCGGTCTGCTGACGGTCGGGACGGCCAGCCATTACCTGGACGGGCCGCTTCACGGATACGAGGAGGTCCGGGAAGGGGATTACGTGGTTCTTGCCGTCTCCGATTCCGGGGAGGGCATTTCCGCCGCCGACCTGCCGCACATCTTCGAGCCGTTCTATACCAAGAAGATCATGGGCAGAAGCGGAACGGGCCTGGGGCTGTCGGTGGTCTGGGGCACGGTAAAGGATCACGAAGGCTACATCAACGTCCGCAGCGAAGAGGGGAAAGGCACCACCTTCACCCTCTACTTCCCCGCCACAAGAGAGGACCTTCCGGCCGCGGCGGTATCCACGCCCGTTTCCGAATACATGGGCCGGGAGGAGTCGATTCTGGTCGTGGACGACGTCAAGGAGCAGCGGGAGTTGGCGGCGGAGCTGCTCCGGGGCCTCCGCTACCGGGTGGAGATCGTCTCCAGCGGGGAGGAAGCGGTGGACTACCTGCGGAAGCACAGGGTGGACCTGGTGCTCCTGGACATGATCATGGACCCGGGGATGGACGGGCTGGACACCTACCGGCACATCCTGGAGATCCGCCCGAAGCAGAAAGCGATCATCGTGAGCGGCTTTTCGGAAACGGACCGCGTGAACAAAGCACAGGCCCTCGGCGCGGGCGCATATGTCCGCAAGCCCTATGTCGTCGAGAAACTCGGCATGGCGGTCAGGAGAGAGCTGGACCGGACCGCGTGACACCGGTAGCGCTCCCGTCCGATCCGGCTGCGTGCCATCCCTTGTGACGGCCGGCCCGCCCGGATCAGAGCGTGATCAGCAGGAACATGATGGTGTAGTAAAGAATCTTCATGGTGTTTAGAAAGGCAGTCCCCTCATCGATCCAGGTTTCGGCCCGCTGTGATTGATCTCCACGAGCCTGCGGATCCAGCCGTTGGTTTTCCTGATATTCTCAAGAAGAGCCCACTTGAGGAGGTCGGATTCGGCCTGGTGCTCGCGGACCGGCATCCCGTTCCCGTGCATGTCCCGGTACAGGATCCCCGCCCGGATGCCGTCACCCTTGCAGGCCCTGTCCCTGATCCGGTCCATGCTGTTTTTCCAGATGGACGCCCTGCCGGTTGCCGGTTTATCAGCCATTTCCATTTCCCCTCGACCGCTTCATCGTCGGGACTCACGGCACTCGCCGTTTTCCTTCGCCGGTCTTTCCCGGCGAAGATCGTGCCATGGTCCCGCTACCCTTTTCGGCTCGGAGGCCCGATAACTTTAACCGGGATCCGGGGGTAATCCGGTTTTCCGTTGCCAAGAAGAACGAATGCCTCATCCCGGATGGCTTTAGGAAGCATCCGGACCAGCCCTGCCTCACAAATCTCCAGAAGGCTCCCTCCAGAGAGAAACAATTGGAAATCATTGGGGATCATTGAGTACCGCGAAAAACCCCTTGACCGGCAACGGATCTTTCTGTATCTGGCAGTTGGTAATACCAGATGGATGGCTGCACGGCATGCCAGTATGATGGACGTCCGGCCGCGCCGTCATCGGGTCTTCAGTCCGGACCTCTGCCGGCGGCAGAACCGGTTCCAGGAACTGAAAGCGCAACAGGAGGCAATCATATGGCGGATTACGATGTCATCGTCATCGGCGCCGGGTGCGGCGGTCTGAGTGCGGGGGCGCTCCTGGCCAGGCAGGGCCGCAGGGTGCTCGTGGTCGAGCAGAGCGGCATGATCGGAGGATGCTGTTCGACCTTTGAAAAGGACGGCTTCCGGTTCGATCTGGGGGCATCCCTGATCGAGGACGCCGAGGTGATCAACTGGTGCTTCGAGCGTCTCGGCACAACCCTTCAGCAGGAGGTGGACCTGGTGTCCTGTGATCCCGTTTACGACGTGATCCTCAAGGACGGAACAAAACTTAAGTATCCGATTTCCAGTGAAGAATCGGCAAAGAACATCGGCGCCGTCGCGCCCGGCGACGTCAAGGGCTGGCATTCCTACGCCGAATACATGCAGGGATTCCTCGATGCCGCCCTGAAGGGGTTCTTCGTGGCACCGGCAAACACGAACGCCGATCTCGTCCGGCTGTTCCGCAAGACCCCGCAGCTCCTGCGCTATGGCCCCATGTTCGCGAGCAGCTACCAGGGCGTGATCGAGAAGTACTTCAAGGATCCGCGGATCCAGGAGTCCATCGCGTTCCAGAGCTTCTACGGGGGCCTGCCGCCCAACACCTGCCCGGGCTATATCGCCATGGTCCCGTGGTCGGAGCATGCCGGGATCTACTACAGCAAGGGGGGCATGATCGGCATTCCCCGCGCCCTCGAGCGCTGCGGCGGGAAATTCGGCATGACCGTCCGCCTGAAGACGCGCGTGGACAGCGTGATTGTCCGGAACCGGCGCGCCTTGGGCGTGGTCCTGGCCGATGGTACCGAGATTACGTCCGACCTCGTGGTCTCGGACATCAATGCCAAGCTGCTCTATCTGGAGATGATCGGGGAGGAGCACCTGCCCTGGCTGGCACGCGTGGGAATCAAGAGTTACGAGTACTCCATGGCCACGCCCATGCTGTATCTCGGCGTGGATTACACGCCTCCCCTGGAGGGGCATCACACCCTGATCACCCGGCCGATGGAAGAGCTGAACGACTACTGGTGGAAGGTCTACAAAAAGGGCCGCTTCGGAAACGAGCATTTCGGCATCGTCAGCTGGACCTCGCATTCCGATCCCGGCCTGGCCCCGGAGGGCCACCACGTTCTCGTCCTGACCCTCCAGCCCGGTCCCTACCGGCTCCGGGGAACCAACTGGGACGACTGCAAGTCCGCCCTGACCGAGGAGGTAATCCGGTACATGTCGGACCGGTACATCCCCGGCCTGGCCGACCACGTCAAGGTGGCCGAGCTTTCCACCCCCCTCGACTTCGAGCGGCGGCTGCTGTCTCCCGAGGGGGCCATCTACGCCCTGCGGCAGGATCTCACCAGCGGTGTCGCCTTCCGTCCCGCCGCGAAATCCAAGAGCATCAAAGGCCTGTACCTGGTCGGCGCCTCCACGCATCCCGGAGGCGGCGTACCGACGACCATCGCCTCGGGAATGATCGCGGCCGATTTGATCCAACAATACGAATAGGAGGACGGCAATGAAGAAAAAGCTCCTGATCGCCGGTGTGGCCCTGGCCGTGATCATCTACATGAAACAGCCGGAGCGTAAAAAGCGCTTCCTGAAGGAGATCCTGCGGCAGGTTCCGTTTCTCATCCCGCGCTATTACGCATGAAACACGGTCTCCTTGGTCCCGGCAGGATTCCCCGCGCGGCGCACGACGCAGCCGCCGGGTGAGGCATTTTACGGCCGGCTGGATTGAAGGACCGTGCAAGACCCTATTGGAAAGGAGTTGCAGATATCATGGCAGATTATGACGCAATCGTGATCGGTGCCGGACTGGGGGGCCTCTCCTCGGGGGCGCTCCTGGCGCATCACGGATTGAAGGTTCTGGTCCTCGAACAGAGCGACCGCATCGGTGGATGTTGCTCCACCTTTGAGCGGAACGGCTACCGTCACGACGTCGGGGCCTCCATCGTGGAGATCACGCAGCCCATCGAGCTGGTTTTCCGGAAGCTGGGAACCCGCTTCGACCAGGAAGTGGAACTGGTCCCCTGCGATCCCATGTTCTCGGTCATGTACCGCAACGGCGAGCGCATCACCATCGAGAAATCCATCGAGGCCACGGGGAGGGTGATCGCCTCCATCTCGCCGGAGGACGGGCGGCGCTGGTATGACTTCTGCGATTACTGCAGCGACATGATGGACGTCCTCCTGGACACCATTCTCTGCAGCCCCGCCGACACAATGGGCGACATGGCCCGCATGATCCGGAAAAACCCGGCGCTGCTCCGCTACCTGCCCACTTTCATGACGACCTATCAGGACCTCATCCAGAAGTATTTCAAGGACGAGCGGGTCCTCCGGACCATGGCCTACCAGTCGCTCTACATGGGCATGCCCCCGGCCCTCTGTCCGGGAGCCTTCGGCATGATTCCCTACAGCGAGCACCGGGGCATCTGGTATCCCCGGGGCGGCATGATCCGCATCCCCGAGGCGCTGCTCCGGTGCGGCAAGAAGGACGGCCTCGAGATCCGGATGAACAGCAGCGTGACGAGCGTGATCGTCCGCAACGGCCGCGCCCAGGGCGTCGTCCTGGCCGACGGCGGGGAAATCACCTCCCGGATGGTCGTCTCCAACATCAACCCCAAGATGCTCTACCTCGACCTCATCGGGGAGGAGAACCTGCCCTGGCTCACCCGCTCCGGGGTGAAGAGCCTCCGGTACGGCAAGGGGCTCTGCATGATCTACGTGGGCGTGGACTGCAAGCCGCCGCTGGACGCGCACCACAGCTTCACCGCCGTTTCCATGCAGGAGGTCAACGATTTCTGGACCAACCATGTCGAAACGGGCGTGATGCTGCCGGCAAACACGAACTACGGCCTCGTCTGCTGGCCTTCGCATTCCGACGACAGCCTGGCACCGGAGGGGCACCACGTCATCAACGTGATCCCGGAATCCTTCTATCACCTGAAGGGAGCGGACTGGGACACCTTCAAGGACCAGTTCGTCGAAGAGTATCTCGACTATATCTCCGAGAAACTGGTGCCCGGGCTCAAGGGGC
Organism: uncultured Syntrophaceae bacterium; assembly: GCA_964641935.1. GTDB lineage: Bacteria > Desulfobacterota > Syntrophia > Syntrophales > PHBD01 > PHBD01. Next base: position 9,979 of record CAZXMK010000025.1, on the reverse strand, counting down.
ACATCGTCCATGCCATCGCCGCCTCGCCCAAGGACTACGAACGGAGCCTGAATCTGCCCGAGGGATCGATCTACTGCTTCCACCAGGATGCCACGCACCAGGCGGTCTTCCGCCCCTCCTCCAAGTCCAAGTGCATCGACGGGTTGTACCTGGCGGGATCGGGGACCCATCCCGGCGGCGGCGTTCCCACGACGGTGGCCTCCGGCTACATCGCCTACAACCAGATCGTCAAACACGAGCGATTATAAGATGCTGAAAGGAGCATTCCGATGACCAAGAAAAAGAAGTTCGGCCTGATCATGACGGCGATTGTGGTGCTGGGAATCGTCTTCTATTTCCTGCTGCCTCCCCACAAGAAGCAGCAGCTCCGATACCTGCTCAAGCAGGCGCACACGCTGCCGGGGCGCTACATGGTGTAGGGGGACGGGGATCATAACGGAAGAGGGCGCCGCACCGGCTTCTCCGGAGTGCGGCTTCCCTTCTTTTTTCAAGAAAGGTGGAATGGATGGCGGAGCAGATATTGCCGTTTTTCTGGATGGGTGTCGCCGTGATGCTGATGGTTGCGCTGGCGGTTCTCACCATGACACTGTGGGAGGTCCGCAAGACCGTCAAGTCCCTGTCGATCATCAGCGACCGTGTCGCTTACCTGACGGACGTCAAGGCCTGGATCGGTCTCCTGACAAGCTGGAGAAAAAAGAAGAACTCGCAGGGCTGAGAGGCGGGATCCGTTTTTCCCCGGGAAATCGGTACGGTTTTTTGATAAAGACCAGCCATGCATACAATGTGCGGATATCCGCGGCCAAAACGTTTCCGGCCGCCGGATCCCCGGCGGATCCGGCGGCCCGGTTTCCTGCGAGCCGGAGGATCAAACGCTCCGGCACGCCGTTTTTCGGGTGAATCGTCTTGTCCATGAAGAAACTGCTGGCGCCCATCCGGGCCAAGAGCCTGAAAGAGGTGTTCATCGAGCACTTCGAGTCGCTGATCCTGTCCGGCAAGCTCGAGGCGGGGCAGAAGCTGCTGTCCGAGCGCGAACTGGCGGAGGCTCTCGGCGTCAGCCGCCCCGTCGTCCACGAGGGCCTGCTGGAGCTGGAGGTGCGGGGACTGGTCACGATGAAGCCCCGGGCGGGAACGGTGGTCAACGATTACCGCACCAACGGCTCCCTGGCGATTCTCGACACGCTGATCAATTACTACTCGGGAACCCTCGAAACGAAGCTCCTGGACAGCATGGTGGAGATGCGCATCCTGTTTGAGTCCGAGACGGTCCGTCTCGCGGCGCTGAACCGGACGGAGGAGCAGCTTCAGACTTTTTATCAACTCCTGGAGGAATGGGACACCGTCGACATGAACGACGTTGCCGCCACTACGGGCCTGTATTTCCGCTTCCACCACCATGCGGCCATGGCCTCCGGGAATCTCTTCTATCCGCTGCTCCTGAACTCCTTCAAGCACGTCTATGTCAACATATCGCGCCAGTCCTTCATCGACGCCCCGTTCATGAAACAGGTCGCCGCACTGCATCGCCGGATCGTCGAGGCCATTGCCGCCCAGGACCCGCCGGCTGCGGTCGAGGCGGTGAGAGAGCTGATCGCCTACGGCGTCGGGCACCTGAAGTCCATGCTGAACATGGCGGACCGGGAGGCAGGGGAGTAACGGCCGCTTCCCGGCCACATCGGACGTTTGTCCGCGGCAGCCGGGATTTCTTCCGATGCCTGTCCGTCCGCAATTCCTATTGACTGCCCGGATCGTTGTCCCTATACTCCGGACCCAACAACCGTTCCTTCAAGACTCATTCAGTTGCCGTCGGAAGCCTCACGTTTCATTCACGATTTTTTCGGACGTATCCCCGCTTTCGCGAACATGAATCCACCGAGCGGCCGAAGTGCACAATCCCTTTGTGTCTTCGTCCACTTGAATAAATAATTGGAAGAGGGAAGGCCAGAACCATGGAAGAACTGAACCGAAAAAAGTATCGGGAGAAGCTGCGAACCGCCGCCGAGGTGGCGGCCATGATCCATTCCGGAGATGAAATCTTCTTCGCGGAATTCACGCTCCGTCCCGAATCGCTCGATGAAGCCCTTGCCGCGCGCGCGGAAGAACTGACGGACGTCCGGGTCAACGGTGTCTGCATCACCAAGGTTCCCAGGTTTATCGAGGCGGATCCGGCACGGAAACACTTTATTTACGACGACTGGCACATGTCCGGGGTCGGCCGGAAGCTATACCAGAAGGGGCTGTGCAGCTATATCCCCCTGACGTATCACCAGGGCCCCCGGATCATCCGGAAGTACCGGGATTACGATTATGTTTTCGTCAGCGCCAGGCCGATGGATGCGCAGGGGTATTTCAACTTCGGCATGTGCAACTCCCTCACCTCGGCGGCCATCACGAAGGCGAAAAAAGTCGTCGTGGAGGTCAACGAGAACATGCCCCTCTGCCTGGGCGGCAACCAGGAGTCGGTCCACGTATCACGGGTCGACTACGTCGTGGAGGGGAAGAATCCGCCCATCATGGAAGTTCCGCCCGCCCCCCCCACGGAGACGGACATCCGGATCGCCCGCCACATCATGGGGGAGATTGAGGACGGCGCCTGCCTGCAGCTCGGCATCGGGGGGCTGCCCAACGTCATCGGCGCCATGATCACCGAGAGCGACCTCACGGACCTGGGCATCCACACGGAGATGCTCGTCGATTCCATGGTGGATCTCTACAACACGGGAAAGATCACCGGCAACCGGAAGACGACGGACCGCTTCAAGATGGTCTACACCTTTGCCATGGGTACGAAGAAGCTTTACGACTTTCTCCACAACAACCCCGCCTGCGCCTCCTATCCAGTGAACTACACGAACGATCCGCGGGTGATCCAGGTCAACGACAAGGTTGTCGCCATCAACAACGCCATCGAGGTCGACCTGTTCAGCCAGGTCTGTTCCGAGTCGTCGGGGACCGTCCATATTTCCGGTACGGGTGGCCAGTTCGATTTCATTTTCGGGGCCTTCAATTCCCGGGGCGGGAAGGGGATCATCGCCCTGAGTTCGACCTTCCAGGATAAAAACGGCAACGTCCATTCCCGCATCGTACCCACCCTCAAGCCCGGCTCCATTGTCACCGTTCCCCGCTCCTGCGTGCAGTACGTCGCCACGGAGTACGGCATCGTGCAACTCAAGGGGAAATCGACCTGGCAGAGGGCGGAGGCCCTGATCGGGATCGCCCATCCCACGTTCCGGGACGAGCTGACCCGGCAGGCCAGGGAGATGAAGATCTGGCTCGACCGCGATTGAACGGGCGAGGAAAGAGAAGCCGGGACGGCCGATGAACCGTCCCGGCCCGGAATCAATACGAGGCGGTACGGGCATGCGGTGCCCGTCCCGCTTTTTTTCTGCGGGATAATGCTAAATTCACCCCTCGATCCTATTGTGTCAATCTGTGATTCCCGGATAAGGTTCAACGTGCCGGCAGACGATTCCAAGGAGGGTAAGAATGGGATTGAACAAGAAGGGAATCCTCGATGTCCTCTTCGTCAGGGGAAAACATGTCTGTCCATGGTGGCTTTGCCGCAGCTTCGACAACCCGCTCCGCCGCCTTTTCCAGGATCCGGAGAAAATCCTGGAGCCGCATGTGAAGCCCGGCTTCACCGTGATCGACGTCGGACCGGGGATGGGCTACTTCACGATCCCGCTCTTGCGCCTCGTCGGCAGCGGGGGAAAGGTCGTCGCCCTCGACATCCAGAAACGGATGCTGGATGCTCTCCGGCAGAGGGCGGAACGGGCGGGCCTCAGCGGGAATCTCACGACCCACCTTGGAAACCCCGGTGATCCGGCCATGCCCGACAACGCCGATTTCATCCTGATCTTCTGGATGATTCACGAAGTTCCGGACCAGCAGGCCTTTTTATCCGAACTGAGGGCCTGTCTTCGGACCGGCGGCTGCATGCTGATCGTCGAACCCCGCCTTCACGTCCGTGCCGAAAAGTTCAGGTCCACCCTGGATGCGGCAGGGCAGGCCGGCCTGAGACTCACAGACCGCCCCGGGATATCCCTGAGCCGATCCGCCCTCTTCACCAAAGACTGATTCCCCGTCCCAAGAACCCCTTCATGACCGCAATGGCCCATTCCACAACTTAGTCATTGACAAGGTCAATGACTTATGCAATGAACAAAGCCATGGAAAATGGGAAAGAAAATTTGAACGAAGAAATTCTGGAGCACAGGGGGGATGAGCTTCATCTCTTGCGGGATCTCTATCGCACGCAGCAGGCGATGCTGAGTGTCATCCCGCGGATCATTGGAATATCGTCCTCCAGGCTTGCACTTCTCAGGCTCCTGGCCGTTGAGAAGTCCAAAGAGGCCGGCGTGATGGAGATCGCCCGCCGGCTGGGCATCAACGCCGCCGCTGTGACCCGCCTTGTCCGGGAGATGGAGGAGCAGCGCTGGGTCAAAAGGCGATCCGATTTGCACGACGGCCGTCGACACTATGTAAGCCTGACAACCAAGGGCCGGCAGGCGTTCCGGAAAATCCATGAGCGCATGCATGCCTTCGAGCGCTCGCTGGGCGAAACGCTCGACACGCAGGACGTGCAGGCGACGGTACGGGTCCTCGCAGCGCTCCGCGATGCGCTGGAGAGGCACCGATAAGGGAGGATGGACGAATGCAGTCGAACAAAGAGAAGCCTTTCAACAAAAGGGCATTTAACGCCCTGGGCGCCGCCGTTTCCGGTCTCGGTCTTCCGCTCACCGGGTACGCCAATCACCTCTACCAGTTTTCCCCCATGACAGAGCAGCGCCATGCATGGATGGCGGCGCACAATATCCTTGCCGTTCTCTTCCTCGCCTTTGCCGCCTGGCATGTCATTCTGAACCGGCAGGCCCTGCTCCGTCATGCGAAGGGAATTGTCCGAAACATGCCTTTCCTGAGCAGGGAGGCCGTCCTGGCGGGCCTGGTCGTCGCCTCGGTCGTATTCCTGTTCGTGGGACACGCCTTTGTGGCGGGGGGATGAGAGGATCGTGCCGTGCAGGTGAACAATGAAATCTACAGCCGGCGCGGACACGCCTGGTGGGATGAAGACGAAGGCGAATTCGCCACCATCCGGTACTTCGTCAATCCGGTGCGGTTCGGCTATTTCCGGCGGATCCTGGAGAGGGAGTATGACGGGGGACCACGGTTCCGGAAGGTGCTCGACGTGGGGTGCGGCGGAGGGCTCCTGGCAGAGGAGTTTGCCCGGACAGGCTTTGAGGTGACCGGCGTGGACCCGTCGGAACCGTCCATCCGTGAGGCGCGGCGGCATGCGGAGGAAGGCGGACTGCGGATCGAGTACAGCACGGCCGCGGGCGAGCAGCTTCCCTTTGGCAGCGCGCATTTCGACGTCGTTCTCTGCTGCGACGTCCTGGAACATGTCGAGGACGTAGGGCAGGTGATCTCGGAGATTTCGAGGGTGCTCCGGACCGGCGGGATCTTCTGCTACGACACGATCAACCGGACCTTCCGGAGCTGGATCGCCGTCATCAAGGTCATGCAGGACTGGCCGGCCACGGCCTTCGCGGAGCCGAATTCCCACGTCTGGAAGAAGTTCATCCGTCCGGCGGAATTAACGGACCTGCTTGCCCGGCATGGACTTGTCCAGCGGGACATCCGCGGGATCGCCCCCCGCAGCAATCCGGTCCGCATATTGATGAACTTCAACCGGTGCGCCCGGGGCCGGATTTCCTACCGGGAACTGGGGCACAGCCTGGACATGCGCGAGAGCAGCGACGTGAGCGCCTCTTACATGGGCTATGCCGTCAAGTGAATCCGTGGAGGAAGAGAACCGGCGGCATCCTGACCCGTTGAGAGGCTGTCAGCGAACGGTGACCTCCACCCGGCGGTTTCTCGGTTCGGGCGTGTTGTCCGGCGTGGGGACGAGGAGATTCCGCTCGCCGTGGGAGGCGATCGTCAGGTCATGGACCTGCAGGCCCGCCTTCCGGATGATCTCCGCCACCGCCTGCGCCCGCTCCAGCGCGAGCCTCTCATTGGACTCGCTGTTCCCCACCGTATCGGTGTGGCCGATCACCGACACGTCGGGTACCGGCCGGTTCCGGGTGGCCTCCAGGATCGCCGGGATCAGGGCCTGCGACTCGCCCGTCAGCACCGTTCCCCCCTCCCGGTAGTAGAGCATGAAGCTGGCCGGCAGCGGCGGCCGGGCGGCGAGGGCCTCGCCGAAGTCCCTCTTGATCCGGTCTTCGCCGACGGCGTACGGGGTGCCTGTCGATCCGTCCAGGTCGGCGCCGGTGCGCGGCTTGTCCAGCATCACCTCGCCCTTTGCCCCGCTGACGGTGATCTGCCCTGTGGTCCCGTCCGGATTTTCCATCAGGACGGCATAGGACTTCGGTGCCGGTGCGGTCGCGCAGCCCGCCGCGAAGAGAACGGCCAGGACAACCAGTCCCGTTCTCATCAGGGTTCGCGTCATGGCTTTTCCCCTCCTTCCTGCGGCTCTACCTTGACCAGGTAACGGGTGCCGCGGATCCCGATCGTTCCCGTCGGCGTCTTCATGCGGACGGAGTTCGGCTTGAGCCGGGCGATCACGCCCGAGACGACTTCGAGGCTGCCTCTGGACGCAGTGGTGCCGAACTTGAGGTTGCCTTTCCCCGGGGCGTAGAGATACTCGTCCACTGTCAGGACCGTGGACGGCCCGAAGGACATCACGGTGTTGTCCTTGAATGTGACCCCCATGCTTCCGTCGGGGCCGGTCTTGAGCGTGTTCCCCATTTTAACAGGCGTGCCCGGCGCAGCCTTGACCGACTTCCCGCCGTCGATCACGAATGCGCCGCCCTTGACCGTCTTGACATACCCGATCGCATCCTGGTCCCCCGCCCAGACACAGGCCGGGAACAGCAGGAGGACCGCCATGATGAATCTGAACATGTTCCACCTCCATCATTCATTATCCGCTTGATGGCCGATTCCCGGTCTCCGTTCGAACCGGCCTGAAGTGACCCTGTTTGACGGCCCGGCATGTCTTCTCTGCCTGTCCGTCCACCGACGCCACCCCGGCGGTAAGTGTGCTATTTCTCTGCCAGGACGATGGTGTCTCCCGCCTCGCCCGCCCGCAGGCGCTCCAGGTGAAGATGAACGAGCGGATCGTGCGGACGCTCGTCCGCCAGGCGCTCGAACGCCGCACCGGCATCGGGACTGCGGCTCTGAAGCAGTCCGAATGCCGTTTCGTAGGCAAAGTCGTGCGATCCCGTCCCGACGGTGTCCCTCTCCGCCGCAATCGGCTCGTAGACCATCAGGGACTCGGTCTTTCCCTTCAGAACCAGGGATCCCACGGGCCGCACCGCCGCGTCCGGGCAGCCGGCGCGGGTCGCCTCGGAGACGCAGATCCTCGTTCCCAGGTACTTGTTCGCACCCTCGAGACGAGAGGCTGTATTGACGGCGTCGCCCAGGGCGCGGTAGTCGAACATGGTCGTTCCGCCGAAGTTCCCCACGATGACCTCGCCGGTGTGGACGCCGATGCGGGTCTGCCCGAAGGCGATGCCCTTCGCGTTGAGGTCGTCCGCGTAACGCTCCGCGAAGGCATGCATCTCCAGGGCGCACGTCAGGGCCCGCTCCTGGTGGTCCGGCTGCACGACCGGAGCCGAAAACATGATCGCCACGGCGTCGCCGACGATCCGGTCCAGGGTCCCGCCGTGCCGGAAGGCGATGGTGACCATCTCATCCAGGTAGGCGTTGAGGATCGAGACGGCGTCGCCGGGGTCCATCGATTCCATGAGGCTGGTAAAGCCGGCAAGATCCGTGAAGATGAAGCTGCATATCCGGCGCTGTCCCCCCAGTTCGAGCTGATCGGGGTGCTCGACCAGGTAATCGACACGGTTGGGCGAGACGTAGCGCGAGAAGGCCTCCCGGACCCACCGCTGACGCTGCTCGCTGGTCCGGTGGCGGACGACGCTCCCGGCGACGAAGGTGATCGCGATCGCCAGTCCGGGTGTAACCGGGTCCAGGAGCAGGCCGTAGCGGGTGAAGGCGATCCAGGCGCCTCCCCCGGCGGCCAGGAGAACGGAGACGGTCACCCAGGCCGAGACCAGGGCCTGGGTGGAGAGGGCGACGATCGCGACGAGCAGGCCGCCGATGAGGATGACCAGCGCCTCGATGGCCTCCGCCTGGGACGGGCGGGTCAGGTAGGCCTTCGAGAAAATCTGCTCCAGCGCCTGGGCCTGGGCCTCCACGCCGGGGATGATGGTCCCCGCAGGACTGAAGCGCAGATCCATGAGACCCTGGGCGGAGGTGCCGAGCAGCACGATATGCCCGTCGATCCGGTCCCGGGGGGCCTCGCCCGCAAGCACTTTCCAGGCCGGAATATAACGGTCCGGAACGGGCTGTGTGTAATGCACCCAGATCTCCCCCCGGGGGGTCGTCGGCACGGTGAACGCGCCGATCCGGATCTCCTCCGTGCCGATGCCTTTCCCGGCGCCCGTCTTCACGATGTAGTTCGCCTGGTCCTGGGCCACCCTCAGCGTCTCGGCGGCGAGAGAAGGCATCGCCTGGTCCCGCAAACGGACGAGGAGGGGCACCCGGCGGACGACCCCGTCCGAGTCGGGGATGAACGTCAGGACGCCGTTGCCCGCCGCCGCGCTTTCCAGGAGCGGGATCGCCGTAACCGAGCTTTCAAAGGGATGCAGAAAAGGGAGGGGAGAGGGACCGGAAAAGACGAATCGGAAGGGGCGTGCCGGCAGCGGCTTCTCAGGGCCATCACGCTCGGCCGCAAATCCGAGGACGACGCGGCCGTGACGGATCGTCCGGGCCAGGGCCTCGTCGTGGTCGGGCAAACCCGCCAGACGCCGGCGGAGATTCTCCGGAAGTTTCCAGGCGGCGGCCATGGACTGCGGCGACGTCCGGTCCGGCTCCGCGAAGACGATGTCCATGCCGACGGCGGCCGCACCGGCCTGCTGAAGCTTCTCGACGAGGTCGGCAACGCGTGTCCGCGGCCAGGGCCACTGGCCGGTCTTCTTCAGGCTTTCCTCGTCGATGTCGATGATGCGAACGGGAGCCGGCTCGTAAGACCGCGGTTGCCAGCGCTGGTATTGGTCAAAAGCGGCGTTTCGAAGCACCTGAAGGGGAAGGGGGTCGAAGAGAAACAGGACGACACCGAGAAAAACGGCAAGAAACGGCGCCGCCATGGCGGGGGTGATCTTCTGGAAGAACTTCATGATCCGACCGGCTTTCCGGAAGTGGGTAAAAGGAGAACCCGGGTTCATCGGTGCCTGGTACATGATGAACATACGGGAGACGGCTTTTCATGTCAATCTCCACATATTCAACAATATTAAAAAAAGGCCGCCCCGCCAATGCGGCGGAACGGCCGGGGGGTAAGGAGAGAGCAAGATTGTTCGGTCTATGCGGCTTTCTTCAGCGTGCTGATTGCCGGAAGCAAGTCATTGTCGGACCAGACCCGTTCGAAGGCAATGTCAAGCGTGACGGCTTTCCGAATAGCGCTGCCCGGATATGCCGCGTCGGGGATAAATCCGTATCCGCCCTGGGCCAGCATGTCCTGATCGGACCAGGCGCGCTCCGTTCCTGCTTCAATGGTGATCGTTTCCATTTTGCGTACACCTTGGGACAGCAGCATGTCCTTGTCGGACCATGCATGCTCCATTCCCCATTCCATCGTCATGATTTCCATTGCAAATTTCCTTTCTTGTTCTTTTATTAACACGGTCAGTATCTTACCGTGGTTAGTTTTCAACAAAAAATTATTTACTTTTCAATCCTTTCAGGATCAGGTCCACTGCTGCGTCGATCGTCGGCCGGCGGTAATCCGTGCGCTCCGAATCCATCCTGTTTTCCTGGAATTGGATGACACCCATAAAGCAGTTCCACAGGATGATGGAGACCAGTTTCGCGTCGGCGTCATGAAAAACGCCCTGGTCGATTCCCTTCTGCACAGCCTGCTCCATCTGGTGGAAATTGGAGCGCATCAGGCTCTTCAGGTTGTCCAGGCGGTTCT
>CAZXMK010000024.1:0-18710 GCA_964641935.1 uncultured Syntrophaceae bacterium | reverse complement strand
CCGTCCATGCCCGCGGCCGATTCGCTCCACCGCCTGTCCGCCCGGTTCCAGACACTCACCCCGTTCCCCCTGACCAGGCGAAGGTTCTGAACCACGGCGTCGTAGTCATCCATGCGCCTGATCGCCTCGGTCGTGTCGAGATCGATCATGACGGCCCCGGGGATTCCGGACTTCCGGGGGCCGAAGGCCAGGGCGGTCTTGTACTTCCTGTTCCAGCGCCGGTTCTGGACGTGGGACCCCTTGCGGAGATACCCCACGTTGGTGAGATAGTCCTTATAGAACATCCCGGCATTGATCGCCGCGACCAGTTTGAAATCCCTGCACCACTCCGCCGTCGAGCGGCTCCTTCCGTCATGTTCCGAGGCAAGGGCCAGCTTCAGTTTTGCCTGGGCGGGATCGATGCGGACCACGTGGATTTTCACGCTTCCGATGTCCGGCAACCGGCTCACGCTGAAGATCCCATATTCGACCCCTCTGGACAGGGTCTTCCACGATTCCCGCGGCTGGCCGGCCTCCGCGGCGGGAAGCAGCGCCGAGATCCCCGCCAACACAAGGAGAATGGCGACAAAAAGCCCCGGCCGCACGCCCGTGAAGAAAACCCGAATGCCCTGTTTCGGAACCGTCCGATCGTCCATGACTGCCACCAGAAGGAAGCGTCCTCCCGCAGGGGAAGAGCGTTGCGGTCTCCCCGGTAGAGGCTGTTGCCGCTTCCATCACAACGGATACTCAATACATCACCCCCGGAGAAAGCACAAGAACGCGGCACCGGAAGGACGCCCATCGGCAGACGGCGGTCCGATCGGACGGTTGCTGCAGGCGACGGGAACACCCGGAATCCGTTTCTTCTCCGCTCATCCGGGCGCCGAAATCGCCTGGACTTCCCGATGGGGCTGCGCTAATTTCGGGAAAACGGCGGTCCTTCACGGACGGATGTCCGGGCAGCCGGAATCCGGATTCGATTCCGGCGGAGTGAGGCAATGATGAAATCCGTGTCTCTCGTACTTGGAAGCGGCGGCGCCCGGGGATTGGCACACATCGGCGTGATCCACCGGCTCGAGGAAAACGGGTTCTCGATTCAGTCCATCGCCGGCTCTTCCATCGGCGCGCTGATCGGGGGCATCCACGCAGCGGGAAGCCTGGACGAATACGAGCAATGGGTGCGCGCCGTCACGAAAGTCGACATCGTCACCCTGCTGGACCTCTCATGGGGCAAAAGCGGGCTGGTCAAGGGCGACAAGATCATCAACACCCTGGTCAAGCTCGTCGGCGAGAAACGGATCGAGGAACTCCCGATTCAATATACAGCCGTGGCCACCGACGTGAAGAATCAGAGGGAAATCTGGATACAGTCGGGAAGGCTTTTCGATGCGATCCGGGCCTCCATCTCGATCCCCCTTCTCTTCACTCCCTTCAGGAAGAGAGGGATCGACCTGATCGACGGAGGGGTCCTGAACCCGGTGCCGGTTGCCCCGACGATCGGCGATGAAACGGACATCACGATTGCCGTCAACCTGGCCGGAGCCGAGGAGAGTCCGGAAAACCCGGAAAGCGCGGATCCGTCGCCGGCGGTCCACCCGTCGCCGCTGCACGAGAAGATCAACCGTTTCATCAACCGCCTGCAGCGTTCCGCGGCAGCCAGCGGCCGGGACTGGGGGGCGTACGACACCGCCATGCAGGCGTTTGAAGCCATGCAGAGCAGCATCGCCCGGCAGAAGCTTGCGGCCTACCCGCCGGACATCGTCATCGAGATTCCCCGCAACGCCTGCCAGACGCTGGAGTTCGACCGGGCGGCGGAGATGATTGAGCTGGGATATCGAAAGGCGGGAGAGTGCCTGGCCCAGGCAGGACGGATCCGGCGGATGTAGCATTCCACAAGGCGGAGTTCGGAAGAATCCCTCCGCAGCCGGGACCGATCCGGCGGGCCGGCTTCACTCGGTTTTGTACATCTCCCGGTAGATCCGGGATTCAATGGCTTTGAAAATCTTCTTGTACTGGTCCGGTCCGAGCAGCCGTCTCATCTGCCATCCCGTGGACGTCTTCTTCTCGGTAATGACGGTTAGCGTCACTTCCGTCTCCTTCCAGTTGACCTGACGGGTCCGCGCGAGGCTCCTGGTTCTCCATTCCCCCTGGTAGACGTAGTCCGACGTCACTTCGTGCGCTTCCGCGTTGATGGCGGCTTTCCCGAGGTCTTTTTCGTTGAAGACGCCGGCCAGGGCCTGCAGCACGTATTTCTCCTTGGCCTCGAAGGTGCGGGTGACCTGTTCCGGCCGATCGGTGGGCTCGCCTTCCTCCATGCAGGACCAGAGGAACAGGCTGAATGCCGAGACCAGGATCAGGACAAGAACCGGGATTAGAGGGAGACGGGTTTTTTCAGCTTCCGGGCGAGAAGGGCGGTACAGACCGCGAACCATTTGGAGTTTCATGAAGGCACCATAATTTCATCGGAGCGGCACGTCAAGCACGGACTAAATGTGCTTCTTTATGAACTCGTAGATTTCCTGCTGGCTGCAGACCTCGTAGTATTTCCGGGACGTCCTTTCGATCACGTCAACGGTTTTCGGCCTGACCCGGAGGACCTCCGCTTCCCGGATGACGACGCGCTGGGACCCTCCGGACAGGGTGGGAAACGTCCCGGTGTACAGGGCCACCCGGTCGCCTCCGTTCATCGGATAGTCCACTCTTTTCAGGCTGATTTCCTTCGATAGTTTGCCAAAACCCTCAGGGCTCAGCTCGATCCCGTTGACGTTGTAGCGGAGGGAAAGGTCGTCCGCCGTGGCCTTGAACTCTTCATCGGGGATGTCCTGAAAGACAAACAGGTTGAACAGCCGGTTCTCGTCCCGGAGCTGTTTGCGAAGGGTCTTGCTGCAGCTCGACAGCCGGTCCGCCAGGTTGATGGCCGGAGAAATGATGATCCTGGAATCCCCGTCGAACAGGAACGAGGGGGGGCTCTGATGAAAACAGATCCCGATCCCCAGCTCGAGGACCGGCAGCTTGTGCTTCTGGCTCGTAACGTTGTACTGCTGCACGATCTGAAGCAGCCGGACGGCCAGGCCGCAGGCACGGGCCACGCTGTACCAGCCCTCGGGCGTGTCCTCGTGCTCGAAGAGCGACATGATGATCGCGTCTCCTTCGATAAACTCCTTGGCGCCGCCGTAGTCGAAAAGGATCTCGGAGATCGGGTCGAAGAAATTGAGGCTGAAATAGGACGCCGGATTCAGTCCCCGTTCGATCATGGTGTAGGTGATGTCCACGGAGCCCCGGATATCCGCCTTCATGATGACGTGGTTGACGATCGGCCTTTCCCCCATGACCCGTTCGCTGGGAAGCAGGAATTCATACAGGGACCGGTTTTCCTTTGACAGCAGGAGTTTCTTGTCTTCCCGGATGACGTGGACCGCGTCCATGATCCCCTTCAGGAGATGGTAATTGCGAAGATCCCGGTGATAGCGGGAGAAATCTTTCAGGTACTGGATGAGGTGCTGCTTCTTTTTCCTGGTTGAGCATCCCCGTATTTCACTGACCGCCTGGTAAAGGGGATCCAGGAAATCCGCCTTCCTGCCCTTGAACTGACGGGTGATGGGCTCCCCCGCCTCCGGCTCGAGGAGGAATTCCCGCAGTTGGTGGACGCGCAGGGGAGGACAGTAGCGGCCAGAGATGCCCTTGATTTCGTAGGCCGCCACGATCCTCTTCATCACGGGCGACTCATCGAACCGGCGATAAAACAGGTCCAAGAGGCTCTCCTGGACATGCAGCTGGGCCTTGATCCCGTCAAGGACCTCCCGGGATTCCCTGTTCCTTTTCAAGCGGTCATACCGGTCCTCGCTCTCAAAACAGTTGAACAGAAGGTCGATGTTTTCGACTTCCATCATCCAGGCATCGAAGGCATTCCTCCCCGTCAGCAGCCTTTTTTCCACCTCTTTCAGTCCCGGCCCGCTTTCCCCGGCGGCCTCCTCTCCATCGGCGCTCCCGCCGGCCAGGTCCGTCTGCTCCAGCAGGCCGTAAATCATATTCTTGATATTCGGATAATTGTCGGGATCTTCGGACCGCTGGCCGATGATCACATAGGCTTCGACCAGAAAGAGATCGTCCAGCACGTTGTCCGTGTAAAGAATCGGATTGAGGAAGAGATCGTCCGGCAGAACGCGGTCGGTATGGAAATTCGACTCGCGGAGCGTCCGCAGGTTCTTGGCGCTGACGTCCGCCAGGATCCGGAACAGCTCGTCACCCGCGCGAAGAAGGGTTCGCCTCTGTTTGTACTTCAATTCATTCAGTTTCTCCTTCATTTTGAACGATTCGAAGGAGTCACGCTCCAGGGACAGCTCGCCGCTTCGGATGATGTCTTTGAAGTTGGCCAGGAAGGCCTCATACTGGTTCCTGATTTCCTGCAGGAAAAGCTTGGCGAGGGAAACCTGCCCCAGATAGTCGATTTGAACTTCGGAGGCCGATTTGGCCCTGTTGATCCCGTCCAGGAGGACATCCGCGCAGTGATTCCTTAATGAATTGATTTCATTCTTCAGGGTCTCTCTCTGGTAATCCTTGAAATAGGTTTCCGTATCGCTGTGCTTGATCATCAGAAGAGAAACCACCCGCTTGACGGCGTTTTGAACCTGGGGGCTGATGTGAACGTCAATGTGTATGTTGTCCACTCCGCGAACGAGACGATCCAGGGAGAAGTCGATCAGATTCTGCTTGAACGGGAGCTGCCGGATGCTCGGAAGTTTTGAGAAACGGTGGACAATGCTCAACATGTCTTTATCCTTATGCAATTGTCGATGATTGCTGCGGCGGGAATGAATAGAGAGGGCGTCTTAGGAAGCCCGGCAATCGTATCCATGCTTGCGTCCATCTCTCCCGAATAATGGAAATTACAGGCTTTTGGGATTGTCTGTTCGATGCTTACGGAAAAATGGAGGTCCTGTCAAGCACGGCACAACACCGAGGGTTACCCGGGTTGCATCCTCCCGAATGGCTCATGTTCCGCCGGGGGAAAAAGCGGGGAGGTCCGCCTCCCGCAGCCAGCGCGTCCCGAACGAGACGGTTCCTCAACACCGCGGGTGTCGAAGATTCAAAATCTGGCGGGTGCATCCGGTTGCCGAAAAAAAGGTTGCTGCTCGAGGAAGTTGCTGCGAGAAAGAGAGAGGACCATCCCATCGTGTCATCCCGGTGCGGAGTTTTCTTTCCGCGGAATCCGGAAGCAAGATACCATGATCTCCCATGTTTTGGAGGCATTATGAGCACAGCCGACGAGGGGAACGCCCCCGACCTGCAGACCCTGCTGGACGAGGTTCCTTCCGACAGGCTGGTTGCCTGCGTGCCGACCCATGAATCCCTCATCCTGCACGACGGCGAAAGGGAGCTCGGCCGCATCCCCCTGGACGGGATCACCGAGGTCTCACTCGCCGACGATTCGAAAGTCGAAAAAAGATATCCCCTGGGCCGGTTCCTGTTCCTGGGTCCGCTGGCGCTCCTGTTTCCCCGGAAAACCGTCCGCGAGTCCTACCGGCTCACCATTCAGTGGAAGGACCCCGACGGCGGCTATCACTTCACCCATATCCGGCTTCCGTCGCGGCTCCTGGCCGACCACGCGCTCGGCACAATCGAGCGGGCGCGGATCCCCGACGTGAGGAAGGAACTGGCGGAGCGGGCCGCCAAGGCCAGGGAGCGGACCGCCGCCATAAAGGAGCAGGTCCCCGTGGAGAACTCCCCGTTCGTCACCTGCCCGCACTGCACCATGGAGTTCAGGAAAACGGACCTCCCGCCGGGCGGCAGGTGCCCGGTGTGCGGAAACCCGCTCTGAACCCGTCCGTCGAAGTCCCGAACCCGCTTCCTACCATGCCCGGTCTTCGCCGATGTGGCTGAAGTACTCCCGCCGGAACGTCTCGTAGTCTTTCTTCAGGGTCCTGTAGAGCCTGCAGTTCTCGATGGCGATCGCCCCCAGGTTGGCGACGGCCCCGATGAAATAGATGTCGTCGATGGTGAACTGCCTTGGCTCCGCGGAGTACACCCGGATGACGCCGACGATGTCCTCCCTCAGCATCATCGGCACGGACAGGATCGACTCGATCCCCTCCTTCCGGGCCTCCTCGGGATACTGGATCCGGTCGTCATCCGATGCATGGAGGACATTCACCACCTTGCCCGCCAGGGCTTCTGCAAGGCTCTTGTCCGCCAGTACGGGGCCCTTTGTCCGGTAGCCCTCGCTCAGCCCGTACGACGCCACATGGCTGAGCACCCTTCTGTTCCGGGAGAGAAGCATCAGCGAGCACCCCTTGGCCTCCACTCTCTTCGCAACAATCTCCACGATGGAATGAAGAATGTCCCGGATCTGGCGGGTTGAATTCAGGACGGCCGCCGCTTCGTACAGTCCGTGATAATATGTCTCGATACGCTTTTCCATGTCGGCACCTCCTTGTCCTGAAACGTTTCGTTCACGGACTCCCTGATGCACCGATGTTTGCGAGAAATCCTTCACTGGTTGACGTTTGCGAGTCTCGTTGAGGTGATGAACGGGTCAGATCGTTGCCGGTGTATCAAGCGTTTTTCGGAAGGTTATGAAAATAAACGCAGGGACATAAGCAGCCTTTTTACAATCTTAATGCCATTCACGGAATTCGTCAATGCACCGGGGAACGACGTGTGGAGGCAGCCGATGTGCCTTCCCGTTTCCACGATCGGCTTTCAATTCTACCCGATGGCGGGTAAAATGCCGGCCGGGCGATTTGCCCCCGGGAGGTGAGTCCATGCGGAAACCGTTGTTGATGCTCGCCGTTGCGGCGGTTTTATCCATGTCTTTCGCGGCGGCATCCATACCGGCCGCCTCGTCCGATTCCAGGAAAAGCGAAAGGCAGGCATCGTCCGTCAGGAAAGTCCCCCGGACCGTCGCCTTCACCCGCGTTGCAGAGCCCCGTGAGCATGCCTTCACGATGCTGGTGCCGAGGGGATGGATCGTGGAGGGCGGGATCTTCCGCGTGGACCCGAACATTGCCGGTGGAACCGGGAACTCCATCGAGGCCAAGTGCGACATCGCGGTCAAGAGCGACACCGGCGGCACGGTCATGCTGCGAAGGCTGCCCAAGATCCACTACGCCGACGGCCCCATGATCCCGCCGACGCACGGCCCCGGGATGAACTACAACGGGATGACCGTCGTACGCATGCCCGGCTGGGAGGACTACCTCCTGTACGTATTTTCACAGACCAGGCAGGGAGCAACCGGCGTCCGGGTTGTGCAGAAGGAGCCGCTGCCGAAGCTCGCCCAGGTTGTGAGCCGCCTGTCGGAGCCGGTCGCCCGGGCGCTGATGCAGGTCGGCGTTCAACCTCCCACTTACCAGGCGGGGTTCGTCATCGTCGAGTACACGGAGAACGGCATGGCCTACAAGGAACTGCTCTACACGGTCCTGGTCGACGCCCGCCGCTCCATGGGCCTGTGGGCGAACGACTTCACGACGGCGATGCGCTCGCCGGCGGCCGAGGTGGACCGCTGGAAACCCGTACTGGACATCGTTTCCAACTCCGTCCGCCTGAATCCGCAGTGGGTGGCGGGAGAGCTGAGGGGGCAGGGGGAGAGGGCGGAGATATCCCGGAAGGTCATCGAGGACCTGAACCGGATCGACCGCGAGATCACGGCTCACCGGACCCGCACCCAGCAGTCCATCCAGAAGGACCAGTACCTGACCCTCACCGGCCAGGAGGATTACATCAATCCCATCACCGGAAAGGTCGAACGGGACACGAGCGACTGGAGCCGCCGCTGGGTCAACGCAAACGGCGATTACATCTATTCGAACGACACGACCTACGACCCGAACCGCGATCCGAACCTGACCCGGCAGGATTTCCGGCTGACCCGGCCGAAGCGGCCATGAAGCAGATGGCGACGTTTTGATGCGGCCAGCGAACCCGGCACTCCGCGTCAGGATTCTTCGGCCGTAGCGACGGGAAGAGCCCGCGGCTCGAAGAAACGCTTTACCCAGCCGACGGACCAGGCGGCGGACTGGACCTGAACGAGATAGGCCGCGCAGATGACCAGGGCCGCCTCGGCACCCCCCTCTCCGAAGGCGTTCATGGCCACGGCCATGGCGATGGACAGGTTCCTCATGACTGTCCCGTACACCAGGGAGACGGCGTCTTCCCGCTTCAGGAAGGCCTTCCCCAGGAGCGCTCCCAGAACGTAATTCCCCACGTAGAGGAGAACCACCGGAATAAGAATTCCCCCGAGCAGGAGCGGATGGGCGGCGATCTCCCGCGCCTTCAGGGCCATGGCGACGAATACGATCCCCAGGACCCCCAGGGTCGAAATAACTGGGAAACGGGGCGCCAGGCGCTGCTCAAACGACCGCCGGCCGAAGCGCCGGACCAGGGCGTGCTGGGTCGCGTACCCCGCCGCCATGGGCAGAAACACCGTCAGGAGGATCTGCCCGAACACGGCCACGAGGTCGACGGCCACCTTCGCCCCCATGAGGGCGTTGAGATAGAGGGGCGTCAGGAGCGAACCCAGGATCAGCCCCACAACGGTCATCTTCACCGCCGCCTCGACGTTCCCCTTCGCAAAGCCCGTCCAGGCGATGGTCATCCCGCTCGTCGGCACGAGCGCCGCCAGGAGCAGACCAAGGGCGAGGAAAGGCCGGCCCGGGAAAAAGATCATGCCCAGCCCGAAGGCGGCAAAGGGAATGATCCCGAAGTTCACGGCCTGGGCCATCGCCTGGGCCCTTCCATCCCCGCCCTCCAGGATCTTCCGGAGCTTCATCGTCACCATCATGGGATAGACCATGAGGAAGGTGAGCGGCAGGATCCATCCTTTCAGGGCCCGCACATCCGCCGCCATGCCGGCGGCGAATCCCAGCGCCATGGCCGCTGGGATCGCCACCGCCAGGTTCCGGTTCAGGGTTCCAAGGATCTTCATCATCATTCAATCCCCGTGTTGGAAGGGTTTCCCGCGCGCTTCCCGGCACCCGGGAAGCGCGTGCCGGGAGCGTGTCCGGTTGCATAGGGCATGATCGGTCCGGCGGGACCGGGACCGGGGTACCTCCTCACTGAAGACTGCGGTCGACGATCGCGGCGAGTTGCTCCCGGGGCAGCATGCCGACCCGGGTCTCCCGAATTTCACCATCCTTGATCAGAAGGAGCGTCGGGATGCTGCGCACCCCGTACAGGAGCGAAATCTTTGGATTCTCGTCCACATTGACCTTCACCACGTTCAGGCGCCCTTCGTAATCCCGGGCGATCTCCTCCAGGACGGGCCCCATCGCCCGGCATGGGCCGCACCAGGGAGCCCAGAAGTCTACCAGCGTCGGCCGCTCCGCCTTCAGTACCTCCGCATCGAAGGATGCATCGCTCACGGATTTCAAATGTTCTTTCGCGTTCATCATTCCTTCCTCCTTGCATGGAAACTTTCTTGGTTTCAGCGGGACGGCTGTGTTAATAATTTACCGTCCGTTGATTTCGTTCCTACAGGAAGACAGGGAACGCGTCATTGATCTGGATCAACGCCGGAAAAAAAATTTCTTCATGGATACCATCACGCAGATCCGCGAACTTTCCCTGTTCGAGGGAATCGGCCGGGAACGGCTGAACTTCCTGGCGGAAAAGGTCGTCCGGAAGCCCTTTCGCCCGGGAGATCTGATCATCGGCGAGGAGGACCCAGCCCGGGCCTTCTACGTGGTTCTCTCGGGGAAGGTGAAGCTCTACAAAAGCTCCGCGGAGGGAAAGGAACAGACGCTTTACGTGCTCGGCCCGGGGGAACCTTTCGGACTCTGCACGGCCTTCGCCGTCGACTCCTTCCCCGCGAGTGCCATGGCGCTCGAGGAAGGTACCATTCTGGTCATTCCCGGACCCGTCATCGAGGAGATCGCCGGCCGAGAGCCGTCTCTCCTCCTGAACATCATCCGGGTGCTCTCCCGCCGCCTGAAGGATTCCATGGCGCTCGTGGAATCGCTGTCGCTGATGGAAATCCCCCGGCGCCTGGCGACGTATCTGCTGAGCCTGTCCCCGGGAGAGGCCGATGGATCCGTCACGCTGCCCGTTACCCGGCGGGAACTGGCCAAAATCCTGGGTGCCACGCCGGAGGCGCTCTCGAGGGCGATCAGAAAGATGAGCACGGAAGGCCTTCTGCGGCCGGAAGGACGGGTGATCCACATGCCGGACCGGCGGGCGCTCGCGAGGTTGGCAGAGGGAAGCTGATCCGCCGGCGGCCGGTTCATGCCCCGGCGGATGAACGGCAAGACAGGAAACCGATCTCCCTTGGATGGAGGAGAAGCACATGATTGACGTGGAACGCATGAAGATGGAAATCGAAGAGCGGCTGGAGGAGATGCAGCAACTTTTCTCCAGGAAGAAGTCGGAGTTGAGCCCGGAGCGGAGCCTCCAGCGGGCCTTCGCCCTGGCCAGGGCCATTGCGGTCGGGCACGAAGTCCGGGACACGTACAAGGAGGGGCACCAGTTCCGCGTGGCCGATCTCGCCCGCGCCATCGGCGAACGGATGAATCTGGACAAGAACCGGATCACGGGCCTGCGGCTGGCGGGCCTGATTCACGATATCGGCAAGATCGATGTTCCGGCGGTGATTCTCAACAAGGAGACGAGGCTGGACGAAAACGAGGCCCTGATGATGCAGAAACATGTCGAGATCGGGCACGACATGCTGAAGGGCATCCGCTTCCCCTGGCCGGTGGCGAGGATGGTCTGGGAACACCACGAGAGGATGGACGGCTCCGGGTATCCGAGAGGACTGAAGGGAAAGCGCATCCTACTGGAATCGCGCATCCTGGGGGTTGCGGACGTGGTGGATGCAATCACGTCTCCGCGGGCCTACCGGCCGGCCCGGGAGGTTCACGTGGCCATCTATTCCATGAAGGGGGATCGGGGAAGCCTCTTCGACCAGGACGTCGTTGACGCCTGCCTGCACGTGTTCGATGTGCAGGGCTACAAGATGCTGGAAATGGATTGATCCCTCCCCGCCCGGCGGATGGTTCCCCCGCAACCGCCGGGCCGGATAGCCGGAAAGGATGATGTTTCCTTGATCAGCCGACTGACTCGATTCCTCGGGAGCGACATCTGGCGGATCCGCCTCCGGGACCTGCCCCGGGGGAAGGCCCTCCTCATCGGCAACCTGCGGATCCTGCTGGCCGCCGGAAGGGGGTTCGGCGAGCATCGCGGCCCTCTCCAGGCCAGCGCGCTGACCTTCTACACCCTTCTCTCCATCGTCCCGGTCGTGGCCCTGGCCTTCGGCATCGCCAAGGGATTCGACTTCCAGTCCGTGCTCCAGCAGCGGCTCCTGGAGAAGTTTCCGGGACAGGAGGAGATCCTGACCAATGTCTTCTCCTTCGCCAACTCCCTCCTGGCCAGGACGAAGGGGGGGCTCGTGGCCGGCATCGGCGTGGGGCTCCTGTTCTGGACGATCATCAAGCTCGTCGGCAACATTGAGAGCGCCTTCAACGCCATCTGGGGCGTCCGGAAAGACCGCTCCCTCTCCCGGAAGATCACGGACTACCTCTCGGTCATGTTCGTGGCCCCGGTGCTTCTCGTGGTGTCCGGCAGCGCGACGGTCTTCCTTGCCTCGCAGGCCCGGATGCTGTCGCAGAAAATCGAGGTTCTCGGCGCCCTCCAGCCGCTCGTCCTGTTCGCGCTCAAGTACGCGCCGTACGGCGTCATGTGGGGCCTGTTCACGTTCCTGTACATGTTCCTGCCGAACACGAAAGTCCGCTGGCGGTCGGCACTCTTCGCGGGGATCCTGGCCGGGACGGTCTACCAGATCGTCCAGTGGGCCTACATCACCTTCCAGGTCGGCGTCGCCGAGTACAACGCCATCTACGGCAGCTTCGCCGCCCTGCCTCTTCTCCTGGCCTGGCTGCAGATCAGCTGGCTCATCGTCCTGGCCGGCGCCGAGGTCTCCCAGGCGCACCAGCATGCCGATTTCCTGGAATTCGGCCCCGATGCGGAGCGGATCAGCCCTGCATTCCGCAAAACCCTCGCACTCTGGGTGGTGAACCGCGTCTGCCGGAACTTCACCGAACCGGGAGAACCCCTCACGGCGGCGGGACTCAACGTCCTGACGGGAATCCCCCCGAAGCTCCTGGCGTCGATCCTGGAGGAGCTGAAGGACTGCGGCACCCTGGCGGAAGTATCGCCTGATCGGCCGGGTGAGCCGGGATTTCAGCCGGCCGTGGACCCGGACCTCCTGACCGTTTCGTACGTCCTGGCGGCCTTGGACAGGCGGGGATCGGACAACATCCCCGTCCTCCGGACGGAGGCACTGGAGGAGCTGTCCACCGGTCTGCGGGACTTCGAGACGGCCCTCCGGGAATCCCCGTCCAACCGGCTGCTCAAGTCCGTCTGACCGCGGATCCGCCACAGGCATTTTCCCGGCACGGGATCCCGGTCGCCCCCGTTTCCACCCGGCCCCCAGGCGGAGTGGGGCGAGAGTTCCCGTCTTTCAATCCAGCCGGTGGTTGTAAGGTACATAGGTGTACGGCATCTGGATGTAGTTGAACAGCCGCGTGTCCCAGAGCGGTTTCAGCAGCCTTCCCACGTTCAGGCCGACCCCGACATAGACCGTCCGGAAGCGCTCGTCAACCTGCCACGGCAGCCCATCGTACTGGTCGTACCCCCGGGCGTAATACCCCAGGTGCAACTCCAGGTACCTGAGGGGAGTGTCCCGGAAGGCGTCAAACCCGTCCAGTTTGAAGGCCAGCAGGTACTTGTGGCGGTCGTAGTCGGTGGTCACGTCGGTCTTTCGGGTGCTGGAGCGGAAGGGGTCGTACTCGACGCGGAAGTCCACCCGTTTCGCCACCTCGGGAAAACGGACCATGCCGTAGCCGACGGCAGCTCCGAGGAGGCTGAAAAGGGCGTCCTGGTAGGAGAAGCCGAACTCGCTGAAGGAATCGCCCAGCTCAACAAGCATCGTCAGGCCGGCGGACGAGAGCACCCCCAGGCGGATCGCCTGCTCCCGGTCATAGCCCCAGCGCCGGTAGAAATAGTCGAAGAGGTGGCTCAGGGCATACCCGGAGTAGAGATGGCCCAGCTTGTCGGCCCCGCCCTCGTTGGAGGTCCGCTCGAACCAGCCCTCGTCCCGGAATCGGGGACTCCGCTGCCCGTAATCCCACACGGCGATTCCCCAGCCGATGACCGCCGCGGCCGCGGTCGCATTCAGGAGGAGCGCCTTGGTTTCCCTGGTGAGCCCGGCATCCGGGCGCGGTACCGTCGAATCCGCCTGCGTGGATGCACCCGCCGGAGAGGCCGCAATCAGAAACGCCGCGGCAAAGAGCATGATGGTTCGTCTCATGGATACCTCCTCCAAAACCGGCATTCTGCCGATCCTGTCGGACGGGCATGCCCTCTGCGGCGGAGAAGAATCCAGCAAACAAAAGGGACGGCGGCGAATTTCAGAACAGCGAAAAGGGAAAACGAGGTCCTGCGGAAAAACGGGAGGCCCAGTCCGGTTGCCAAGGGTACTGGTAACGTATACCTTACCGGGCTCGTCCTTTCAAGGAGGTTGTCTGTCTGTCGCATCCGGGAACCCTCCCCGGAATCCCTTTTCCCATTTCCCGGCAGATGTGATAGAGTCCGGGCCAGTCAATCCCATCCCAAGGAGGCGGACATCATGGATCGAATCGGCAAGCGGCGAAGTACGAACCGCGGCGTCATGTTTTTTTCCCTTCTGCTCGCGGCGGTCTGGATGCTGGGAGGTTGCGTCGTAGCGGATCACAAGATCTCGCTGCAGCGGCACCTGTACAAACCGGAAATGCCCAAGGACATCGTTTCATATTACAGCGGAAAGACCGTCGACCTGAACGACTTCGTCAACAACGACCAGAAGACGAAGAGGTACGCCTTCTTCAGCACCGACACCAGGACGGCCTATGAGGCCTCCGTGCCGCTGGACTACTTCGTCATGGACTGCTTCCGGGACGCCATGTGGATGGCTGGCATGCAGGTCGCCCACTTCAGCCAGATAACCCAGATTCCGGATCTCAAGCTGATCATCGACCGCTGGTCCGAGG
This sequence comes from uncultured Syntrophaceae bacterium, assembly GCA_964641935.1. Taxonomy (GTDB): domain Bacteria; phylum Desulfobacterota; class Syntrophia; order Syntrophales; family PHBD01; genus PHBD01. The sequence goes on along the minus strand of CAZXMK010000024.1, from coordinate 4,713 downwards.
AAGAGTTCACCTTCAGCATCCGGATCGAGCGGGACGGAGTCCTGAAGTACAAGAACCAGTACAGGATCAAGACGGTCCAGGTAAGCGATCCGAAGGATTTCGCCCAGAAGGAGAAGAACGCCTATGCCACGGTCAACGAGGCCGTCGTGACCGTCCTGAGGGACCCCGGCGTCAAGGCCGCCTTTAAATAAGGCTTCCCATCCGTCCGGATGGCGATCGCAGCGTCAAATACCCGCCGGGTTTCCGTCAACGGAACCCGGCGTTTCTCTGCCGCCCGCACAGGGGAATCCCTTGGCGATCAAGAGGGAACTGTCTGGAATCATAATGAAATTGGAATGAAAGGGGAGATGGTTACGTGAATCGCCGGGAGAAGAGCCGGGCGGCCCCTCCCCTTGGCTGTCTTCAGCCGATGGTGTGCAACTTCAGAAGAAAATCCTTGAAACGGTCCCTGGTCGTCTCCCTGATGTCGCTGATCTGGACATCGATCGCCCGGTTGTAGAAGGAAAACCCGCCGTCGATCTGCTCGGGGCTCTCGTCGTCGTCAAAAAACCGCTCTACGAACCGCATGGCCAGCCTCCTGGCCTCGACATCACTCTTCGCCGCAACCAGATAGTGGTGGTGCTGAATCTCTTCCTCTTCCCGTTCGGTGATTTTAACCCAGTAATCCGGCATTCCCTTCCTCCTCCGTGTGCGAGAGCCCTTCTACTCTGTTTTTTCCGAAGAAGTCAAACAATTCCTTGGGATCTGCACAGGAAGACGGGCGTGGGAGAGGTTGGATCAGATCCTCCCGTCATGCCGATGGTTTCCGATATTCCCGCATGATTCCGGCCACGTATTCCCTGGTTTCCGACGGGAGGCGGTCTGGACGGCGGTCCACGTTTCCCATGCCCCAGTTGTAGGCGGCCAATGCCCGGGGAACGTCCCCGTTGTAACGATCCAGGAGGGATTTCAGGTACCGTGTACCGGCAAAAACATTCTGTTCGGGATCATAGGCGTTCGTGACCCCCAGGTCGCGTGCCGTGGCGGGCATGAGCTGCATGAGCCCCATGGCGCCCTTGGGAGAGGTGCTCTGGGGACGGAAAGCACTCTCCGCGCGGATCACGCTCCGGACCAGGAGGGGATCGACCCCGTAACGGTCCGCAGCCTTCTCGATGATCGAGTTCAGCTCCGGCGAGGCAGCCAGGCTTCCTTTCCGTGCGCCCCCGCTCCGGGCGGAAGACGTTGCCGGTTCCGGAACGGGTTGCAGCGGCGCATCGGGAGACGGCCGGATCTCCGCCCCCTGAATCGTCCGGGCCGCCGCCTCGAGGAGTTGCTCCAGCACCTTCCCGTCCTGCTCCCGAACCTCCCCCGCTTCGCTTCCGGACATCAGCCGGAGGAGCCGGTCCATCGAGCGGATCTGCATCCTTTCCATGAGCGTCCGGGCGAGTGCCGCAGGGTCCTGCGCCGCTCCCGCACCCGAACCTGCTCCTGCGCCCAGGGCCTGCTTCAGGAGGGTCTCGAAGGCCGCTTCACCCCGGAATGCCGACCCACCGGTTCCCGCCGCAGGGTTGCCGCCCGTCGGGAGGACCTTCCCGATCAGACCCGGCTCCTGGTTTTTCATGATTGCGACCATGGCCTACTCTCCCCTGGGGATATCGAGGATATCCATACAAATTCCATGCCGCATTCTTCCGGTCCTCGCGGGAAGAACGGCTTTTCAGCCGTCGCCCCGGCGCGCCCGGAAAAGGGCACAGAGCCGCAACGGCCTTGACATCATTCTGGAATCGGGAAGCGAATCAGGAAGGAAAATCTGTCAGTAGAGGCTGAGGAACGCGTCGGCCACGTCCGGATCGAACTGGGTTCCACGGTTGCGCCGGATCTCGTCCAGGGCCGTTCCGACGTCCAGTGCCTTCCGGTACGGCCGGTTGTTGGTCATGGCATCGAAGGTATCCACGACGGCGATGATCCGGGACAGGAACGGGATGTCCGTCCCGGCCAGGCCGGAGGGATATCCCTTCCCGTCCCACCGCTCGTGGTGGTGCAGGATGATCTCGCGCTCCCGGTCGAAGAGGGCGATGGGCTTCAGGACGCTTTCCCCCAGGGCGGAATGCCGCTTGATGATCTCGTACTCTTCGTCCGTCAGGCGCGCCGGCTTCAGCAGGACGGCGTCCGGAATGGCGATCTTCCCCACGTCATGAAGGACGCCGGCCACCTTCAGGCGCTCGCGGTCCTGCGTGTCGAGCCCCAGGACATCGGCGGTCCGGATGGACACCTTGGTCACGCGGCGGCAGTGCTCCTGCGTATAATTGTCCCGCATCTGGACACAGGCGACCAGCGACTGGAACGTGTCCAGGACATTGGCAAAAAGGCTCTCGTAGAGGAGCTTGTTCTCCAGGTTCAGCGAGGCCCGCTTGGTCAGGCTGACGATGTAATGAACATCCTTGCTGGTGAAGATTCCCGTGTATTTTTTTCTCCGCACCGTCAGCACGCCGAAGACGGCGCCCCGGATGACCAGGGGAGCGCAGAGCAGGGAAGCGTCGCCGCCCTCCCCGTTGGGGGATTGCACGACCAGGGCCCCCCGTTTGTCCACCACCTGGTAGAGGAACGGGATGGCGTTGATCACGTTTCCGCCCGGTTCGTGAGCCTGGCCCTCGGCAAGGCGGACCACCTGGGGATGGAACTGGTCGGCCTCGACGTCGAAGATCCAGATGGCCGCCTCCACCCCGTCGACCACCCGCAGGGCCAGTTCGGCCATCTTCTCGAAGACCTGCTGGTTCTCGCCATCGATGTTCTCGAACGAATCGTAGATGTGGCTGTGGACGGACAGCTCCTTCTTCTTCTCCGTCAGCCGGGTCGTCGCGAGAGCGTTCTCGTGATCTTCCTCCGGCAGCAGGTGCCGCTCCCGCAGGCAGACTTCGACCTTGTAAAGAAGATCCTGGATATTGAACGGTTTTCGAATGTAATCGACGGCCCCCCGCTTCATGGCCGCCACCCCGGCATCGACTTCCGGCTGTCCCGTAACCAGGATGATGGAGGAGTCGGCGCGGATCTCCTGAAGACGGTCGAGCAGCTCCATCCCGTCCATGTGGGGCATCATGACGTCCGTGATGATCAGGTCATGGTTCCCGCTCTGGAACAGGTCGAGGGCTTCCAGCCCGTCCGTCGCCTCCTCGACGCTGGTGTAACCGGTCTGGAGAAGGGCGTCGACGATCATCCGGCGGGTGAGTTCGTAGTCATCCACCACCAGGATTCGCCGGTCGAAGAGTCTTTCTTCGAGAGCAGCAGGAATATTCATGGTCATCCGATCCTTTACGGCTGGTTCCGTTTCCCGACCAGGACGTCCATCAGCGAGTAGGAAATCTTCTCGAAGGCCTCTTCCTTGACCTCTTTTCCGTTAGACAGGTTGACGACGTCCGCGGACGGGTCGCGGGCGGGCTCATCCGACTGCCCCACGCGGATCCGTTCCCGGTACTGCTTCGTGTACGCCTTGATGACGCTGTCTATCTGATAGGTTGAAATGGTCATGGGTGCCTCCTGCACCACCTGGGTTGAGATTTCTTCTGCTCATACTATCGGCACCCGGCCACTCCAACTTGAGCCCCGAATCCACATTTCCGGATATTTTTCTGGCACGAATCGTGAAGCAGTACGGGTGTCCCAAAAATCCATTCCGGAGAGGCATGCCATGGCGGAAGCGGTACGGCGGGAAGACGCGGTACAGATCCTCAGAAAACTGGATGAATGCCGGATCCACATGAAAAAAGGGCAAGTCAACGGATGCCTTCATCTTTTCGGGGACATCCTGGAGCGGATCCTGCGGACGCCAATGATCCCCGCGGACGAAAAGATGGTCCTGAAGGCCGTGAACACCCTCCAGCACGACATCGCCGAATCCCGGGCGTTTCTGGACGAGTTCGGCCCCGTTTCATTCCGGGATAACGACATCAGGACCTCCCTCGACTTCCTCCGCCAGATGCTTCAGGTCCAGGTGGAGGAAATGTCGATCCCCCTGACGACGCGTCAAGAATCTGACGATAGCGGTGAGGCAGGGAATCCGGCACCGGATGCATCGGAACAGAAGGCCAAGGAGGCCCTCTCCCTGCTGGACGGGGGAGACGAAAACCAGGCCGCGGAATTCATCCGGAACGACGAAGTGGCCCTGGCCATGATCCTGCAGATCTGCAATACCGCCGGCATCGAATACCGGAAAGCCGGTCTCTTCGACCGCGCCATCACCGAGTTCAGGAAGGCCCTTTTCTTCCATCCCAAGGACGAGGGGCTTTACTACAACCTGGCCCGGGCCTTCGCGGAAAAGAAAGACTGGGGTCAGGCGGAACAGACCATCCTGGAGGGGCTGAAGACAAAGCCGGATTTCGGGGAAGGAAAAGCGCTCCTGAAGTATATCCGTTTCCAGGCCTCCGCACCGGAGGCGAGAACTGAATGAACGGCCACCTGGATGACAACCTCGCGGCCCTCCGGGAGCGCTGTCCCGATTTTCTCGCCTGGTGGGAGAAGTGCCCATCCCAGCCGGGGGAGTACAATCTTCTTTCCAGCCTGTCGGGCCTGCCGGACCTCGAAATCGAGCGGCCCGGAGGGCAGCGGATCATCCTTTACAACCGGGAAAATCCTTTCGAGACGATACAAAAGGACCTTGCAGACCAGTCCTTCCCGAAGGGCAGCCTGACGTTCCTGTTCGGCCTCGGGCTTGGCTACAGGGCGCTCCACATCCTGAGC
>CAZXMK010000023.1:0-19644 GCA_964641935.1 uncultured Syntrophaceae bacterium | reverse complement strand
CTCGCCCCGCGGGCGGGAGTATAAGGGGGGAAGGCCCCGCATGTCAACCGGATGGGCGGGCTTTCCCGGACGTCGAGCGGTGAGGGACGAGGGAAACGCAGCAGGCGGGCGTTTTTCAACCGTCCGCCATGAATCACCTCACCCGGACGGTTCAAAAATGCCCGGATGCAAGGCCCCCGAAGTTCCGAGACGCGAGGCGTACTTTTCTCGTACGTCGAGCGGCGAGGAACGAGGGAAACGCGGCAGGCGGGCGTTTTTCAACCGTCCAATAGAGGCTGCATCCTGAGCGGCCTCTCCAAGTGGTTGGCCGCAAGGAGGGCCTCGTCCCGGAAGATCTCCAGGGTGGGGCCGTCGGCGGCGACGCAGCCGCCGTTGAGAATGATGGTCCGTTCGCAGACTTCCAGGACGAGATCGAGATCGTGGGTGGCGATGATCTTCGTGTGCCGGAAGTTCCGGAGAAGCCCGATCAGCTTCCTCCGGGAAAGGGGATCGAGGCCGGAGCTCGGCTCGTCCATGACCAGGATGTCCGGCGACATGGACAGGACCGTGGCGATGGCGGCGGCACGCTTTTCTCCTCCCGATATCCTGTAGGGCGGCCGTTCGGCCAGGTGGCCGGCGCCGACCTCCCGGAGCGCCCCGTGAACGCGGGCCTCCACCTCACCCGGCGGCAGGCCCAGGTTCAGGGGGCCAAAGGCCACGTCGTCAAACACGCGGGGCATGAACAGCTGATCGTCCGGATCCTGAAAGACCATGCCGACCCGGCGGCGCACGTCGTCCACGTTTTTCCGGGTCAGCGGGAAATCACCCACCTGGACGGTCCCGCCGGCCGGGAAGAGGCATCCGTTGAGGTGAAGCAGCAGCGTGGATTTGCCCGCTCCGTTGGCGCCGACCAGTCCGACCGACTCTCCGTGAACGATCCGGAAGGAGACGCCCCTGAGCGCCGGCGTGCCGTCGGGGTACGCAAATTCGAGATTTTTCAGCTCGACGATGTGATGGCTCATGCAAGCCCCCCGAGGACGAGCATTCCGAGCCAGAGAGGGATGTTGACGCAGCGCGCCAGCAGGAAGAAGCCGATCCAGAGGAACGCGAAGAGGACGTCCCCGGCCCCGACGGACCGCTCCCTGAGAAGATGAATCCGTCCGGAAAAGCCGCGGGAGATCATGGCCTGATGGATGCGCTGCCCCCGGTCGAGGGAGCGGAGCAGGAGCTGCCCGCACAGGGACCCGAAGACCCGGATGGAGATGTCCCGCCGGCCGAATGACCGCAGGGCATGGGCGCGGACCATCCGCCCCGCCTCGTCCGCCACCACGTGGATGTACCGCTTCAGGAAGAGAAGCTGGGAAACGAGGAGCCTTGGCACACCCATCTTCCCGAGGCCGAAGCACACGGCGTCAAAGCCGCAGATCTCCACGAGGATGAGGGCAGCACTCACTGTGAGGAGAAACTTGACCAGGATCGAAAGGAAAGAAACCCAGCCCCCCGAAACGGCCAGCGGACCCAGCTCGGCCACGATGCGGCCGTCAAGGAAGGGATTGAACATGCCGACCATGACGGCAAAGGGCGACGCAATGAGCAGCCGCCGGGCGATCGGGCGGACGGGAAGACGGCCCAGGGCCGCCAGGGATACGGGATAGAAGATGAGCGGGAGAAGGCCGAGGAGGTCGTATTTTTCAAAGGACGAGACCACGGCGATGAAGAGAAACGTCGTGACGATCATGGCACGGGGGTCCACCCCGAGCGCGGGTGAGTCGGCTCTCCCGGAACCGTCGAGACCGTTTACGGCGTTGATTGTCTGACCGGTACGGCTCATGGGTTCGGCTCTCCCGCGGGCATGCTTTCCTTTCCGCATCCGGCGGACATCCGGGGATCCGTCATCGATCGGGCTGCCGCCGGCTCTTTCCGGGCCGGGCCGTCCGTCTCAGAACGACCCCGGCGGCCCCCGCCAGGAGCAGGGTCAGCCCGCCGCCGACGATGCCGGCAACGGATCGGCCGGCATTGACATCGGGCCACGATTCGCTCCCGCCGGTTCGGGTCTCCGTTCCTCCCGGGACCATCCGGAAACCGTAATCCGGCAGGATCGCGATTTTTTCCTGGATCACTGCCAGCGCCTCATGGGCCTTGCTTCCCGGTCCGGTCAGCTCCTCCTTCCCCGCCGTGCGCAGCATGGACCACTCGAGTCCGTCGGGGTTCGTGGAGGCAAACCAGGACAGGACGCCGCCGGTGAGCACGGCCAGCACGGCCAGCACAACCAGGATTCTCCTCATGCCGCCCCCGGTGGCCTTCACAACCGGGGCCGCCTGCAGAATCTCGGGGCGGGCACTCCAGACGAAGGTGATGACCACGGCGGTCACCATCCCCTCGACGACGCCGATAGCCAGGTGGATCGGCTGCATGAGGAGGGCGAACGTGGTTAAGGGAAGCTCGCTGATGCCGGAGGCGACCGTCTCGAGCACGACGGCAAAGGCTCCGAACTGCAGGGCGACGATGGAGGACAGCAGGGCTCCGGCCATGATTCTTCCCGCCGAGGGGTTCTCCCCGACGATTCGCCGGCAGAGCAGGGGATAGGCGACGAAACAGGAAAAGAAGCCGAGATTGAAGATGTTGCACCCGAGGGCGAGCAGGCCGCCGTCGGCGAAAAAGAGGGCCTGGACGGCCAGGACAGAGGCCATGGTGAGAAAGGCCGCATGGGGTCCGAGAAGCATCGCCAGGATCATTCCTCCCCCCAGGTGGCCGCTGGAGCCCGTGGCCGGAATCGTGAAATTGATCATCTGTGCCGCAAAGATGAAGGCCCCCAGGACTCCCATGAGCGGAACGGTTTTCCCGTCCGGGTTCTCCCCGATCTTCTTCGCGGAATAAGCCGTCAGGCCGGCCGTAACGGCCCACATGGTCCCGCCGACGGCGGGTGTGATCAACGCATCGGCCATGTGCATGATTCGGATTCTCCTCTTCTTTCCGTCCTTCCCGGCGGCCCCTGTAACATGAACGCTCATTTCGTGACAATACCAAAACCGCCTCTCCCGCCTGCGAGAAGCCGTCGGGGGTGCGATGCAGAATTGCATCGTCATAACCGGCACATTCATCACCATCCCGTTTGACGGAGCGAGCGAAATGTGGTAGGCGGTCTTTCACTCCTCACCTTTACACCGCGGCGTTACGCACCTGCCAGACCGGGCCCCTCTTCCGCCCGGGCGGCGGCCGTCGTGTGCCGATCTGTCCGGGGCTGCGGAGCAATCATCACCGGGAATTCAAATCCTGAAAAGGAGGGTTATCATGACGAAACGTTTTCTTCTCGGAGTATCGGTACTTTGCCTTGTTTTTGCCCTGGCCGGCCCGGCCCCGGCCGCCGAACCGATCCGGATCGGCGTGGCGGGCGCCCACAGCGGAGACCTGGCTTCCTATGGCCTCCCGACGGTGAAGGCCGTCGAGCTCGTGGTCAAGGACGTCAACGCCAGGGGCGGTGTTCTGGGTCGGAAGATCGAGCTCCTCGTCGAGGACGACGTGTGCAAGCCCGAAGTGGCGACCAACACGGCCACGAAACTGGTCTCAAAAAAGGCTGACGTGATCATCGGTCATATCTGCAGCGGGGCGACCAAGACGGCCCTGGGTATCTACAAGGACGCCAGACTGGTCACCGTCTCCCCGTCGGCTACCAACCCGGAGCTGACCCAGAGCGGAAGATACCCCAATTTTTTCCGCACCATCGCCTCCGATGACGCCCAGGCAAAGCTGGGCGTCGAATTCGCCGTGAACAGACTGAAGGTGACCCGGATCGCCGTCCTCCACGACAAGGGGGACTACGGGAAGGGCTTCGCCGAGTTCGCCAGGAAATTCATCCAGGAAGGGAAAAGGGCCAAAGTGGTCCTCTTTGAGGGGGTCACGCCCGGGGCGGTGGATTACTCGGCCGTGGTCAACAAGATCCGCCAGTCAGGAGCGGAAGCGGTGATTTACGGAGGATACCATCCCGAGGCGTCGTCCATCGTTGCCCAGATGCGGAAGAAGAACATGAAGACCCTGTTCATCTCCGATGACGGTGTGAAGGACGACACGTTCATCAAGGTCGCCGGCCGGTACGCCGAGGGCGTCTATGCCTCCGGGCCGAAGGACACGAAGAAAAACCCCCTGGCCATCGCTGCCAACGCCGCCCACAAGAAGGCCTACAACACCGATCCGGGCGCCTTCTTCCTGGAAGGGTACGCCGCCGCCCTGGCGGTCGTGAACGCGATCGAAAAAGCGAAATCCACGGAGTACAACGCCCTCGTGAAAGCCCTTCGGACGAACTACGTAAACACCCCCGTGGGCAGGATCCGGTTTGACAACCGGGGAGACGCCATCGGCGTCGGCTTTGCCATGTACGAAGTGAAGAACGGGACGTACGTGGAAGTCAGATAAACGATCCGAAGGGGTTCTCCGCCGCCATCGGGGAACCGCGAACATGGGCCTTCCGGCCGGATGCGCCGGAAGGCCCTTCTTTCCGAAGGAATCATGGATTATTTTCTTGAACTGTTTATCGGAGGACTGACCCGGGGAAGCATTTACGCGCTGATCGCCCTGGGCTATACGATGGTCTACGGCATCATCGAGCTGATCAACTTCGCCCACGGCGAGATCTACATGATCGGCGCGTTCACGGCCCTCATCACGGCCACCGTCCTGACCATGAGCGGCATGAGCGGGATCTCCGTGCTGATCCTGGCGTTTCTCGTGGCGGTTCTCTATTCGGCCTGCCACGGCTTCACGGTGGAGAAGATCGCCTACAAGCCCCTTCGCGGCGCCTCCCGTCTCTCGCCCCTGATCAGCGCCATCGGCATGTCGATCTTTCTACAGAATTACGTCATGCTGGCCCAGACCTCCGACTTCCTCCCCTTCCCGAACCTGCTGCCGGAAGTACCGTTCATGGAATCGCTCGGTCACGTCATGGGCTCGACGGAGTTCGTCATTGTCGCCACCACGACGGTCGTTATGGTCCTGCTGACCGTTCTCATCAAATTCACGAGGATCGGCAAGGCCATGCGGGCCACCGCCCAGGACCGGAACATGGCGATGCTCGTGGGGGTGAATGTGAACCGCGTCATCTCGATGACCTTCATCATCGGCTCCTCCCTGGCCGCCATCGGCGGCATCCTCATCGCGTCCCACATCGGCCGGATCAACTTCTACATCGGCTTCATCGCGGGCATCAAAGCCTTCACCGCCGCCGTCCTCGGCGGCATCGGCAGCATCCCCGGCGCGGTCCTCGGCTCCCTTGTCCTGGGATGGACCGAGAGTTTCGCCACGGGATACGTCTCCAGCGACTACGAAGACGTCTTTGCCTTTGCGCTCCTGGTCCTGATCCTCATATTCCGCCCCTCGGGTCTGCTGGGCCGGTCCACGACGCAGAAGGTATAGGGGGAATTCATGAAACGGCTCGCCGGCCTCCGGGAATCCCTCGTCATCGCCCTCTGGTTCATGTTCCTCACCTTCCCCATCCTGGTCATCCAGGTGAACACCATTGAAAAAACCATCATCTGGCGCTGGCAGAACATGCTCTACATCGGAATCGGGAGCTTCGCCCTGTCGTTCGTCTGGCGCTACTTCATCGGCAGGACCCAGGCGGGCGGGCGGAACGGCGGCGGGCAGGAAACGGATCCGAAGGGCGTCCTGCTCCGGATCGTCCGGGACGCCCGGTTCTCCCGGGGCGCGATGATCGCCGCGGCCGTCGCGGCCCTGGCGTTCCCCTTTCTCTCCTCCACCTACCAGGTGAATATCATGACGACGGCCCTGATGTACGTCGTCCTGGGACTGGGACTCAACATCGTCGTCGGCCAGGCGGGGCTCCTCCACCTCGGCTATGCCGCCTTCTATGCCGTGGGCGCTTATACCTACGCCCTGCTCTACCAGCACTTCGGAATCGGCTTCTGGACGGCCCTGCCCCTGGGCGCCCTGATGGCCATGATCTTCGGCCTGCTGCTCGGCTTCCCGGTCCTGCGCCTCCGCGGCGACTACCTGGCCATCGTGACCCTGGGATTCGGCGAGATCACCCGCCTCGTCCTGGAGAACTGGAGCGAGTTTTCCTCCGGACCCAGTGGAATCTCGGAAATCCCCCGCCCGGGATTTTTCGGCGTGGAGATGAACCTGGAAGAGGCCACGATCTACCTGTATTTCCTCATGATCGGATTCGTCCTGTTCACCATCTTCGTCACGAACCGCCTGCAGAACTCCCGGATCGGCCGGGCCTGGCTCGCCCTCCGGGAGGACGAGGTGGCCTGCCAGGCCATGGGGGTCAACAAGACCATGGCGAAGATGACGGCCTTCGCCCTCGGCTCCACCTGGGCGGGCATGATGGGGGTCGTCTTTGCCGCCAAGACGACCTTCGTAAACCCGGCGAGCTTCACGTTCCTGGAATCGGCCATGATCCTCTCCATCGTGGTCCTGGGCGGCATGGGCTCGACCCTGGGGGTGATTCTGGCCTCCTTTCTCCTGATCCTGATGCCGGAATACCTGCGGGCCTTCAGCGACTACCGGATGCTCCTGTTCGGAACGATCATGGTGGTGATGATGATTTTCCGCCCCCAGGGGATCATCACGAACATCCGCCGGACCTACGAGTACCATTTTGACCGGAAACGGAACGGCGAGCCCGGCGCACCGGCGTGAGAGGACCATGGAAACGATCCTGGAAACCAAGAACCTGACCATGAATTTCGGGGGCATTACGGCTCTGGACCGGGTGGACCTGCAGGTCCGCCAGGAAGAGGTCTGCGCCCTGATCGGCCCCAACGGCGCCGGCAAGACGACCTTCTTCAACTGCATCACCGGAATCTACCCGCCCAGCGAGGGAGACATCTTCATCTCCCCGCCGGGAAGGAAGCGAAAGCGGATCAACGGCCTGCCGGTCCACAAGGTGACGGCCCGCGGGCTGGCGCGGACGTTTCAGAACATCCGCCTGTTCCCGGACATGACCGTCCTGGAAAACGTCATGGTGGGGCGCCACTGCCGGACGAAAGCGGGAGTCCTGGGCGCCGTGTTCCGGGACCGGGGCACCCGCAACGAGGAAAAGGCCATTGTAACCCGAAGCTATGACATCCTCGAACGGATCGGCCTGGCCGACGCGGCCAACACCATGGCCCGCAACCTCCCTTACGGGGACCAGCGGCGCCTGGAGATCGCCCGCGCCCTGGCAACGGAGCCCTTCCTCCTGCTCCTGGACGAGCCGGCGGCGGGCATGAACCCCCGGGAGACGGCGGACCTGGAGGAGTTGATCCTGAAGATCCGGAATGAGGAAAAGATCGCCATCCTCATGATCGAGCACGACATGAGGATGGTCATGAGCATCTCCAACCGGATCTTCGTCCTGGACTACGGAAAGAAAATCGCCGAGGGAACCGCGACGGAAATCTGGGAGAACCCGGTCGTGATCAAGGCATACCTCGGGGAAGAGTTCGATGCTTGACGGTATCTGCAATTGGTTTTATAGCATTCCTCTACTATACGGATCGGCTGGTTGTACTCATGCTGGAATTGAGAAACGTCCAAACGTATTATGGCAACATTCAGGCCCTGAAGGACGTGAGCATGATCCTCCGGGAAGGGGAGATCATCACCCTCATCGGGGCCAACGGGGCGGGGAAAACGACTACCCTGATGTCCATCTCGGGAATCGTCCCCCCGCGCTCGGGGGAAATCCTGTTCATGAACCGGCCCCTCTCGCAGCTGAGCCCGGACGCCATCGTCGCCATGGGGCTCTCCCAGGTGCCCGAGGGGCGGAGGATCTTTCCAAACCTGACGGTGACAGAGAACCTGGACATGGGCGCCTTCCTGCGAAAGGACCGGGACGGCATCCGGAAGGACATGGCGTACGTCTTCGACCTGTTCCCGATCCTCGCCCAGCGCCGCCACCAGCCCGGCGGCACCCTGAGCGGCGGGGAGCAGCAGATGCTGGCCATCTCGCGGGCCCTCATGGCAAGGCCGCGCCTGCTCCTGATGGACGAGCCGTCCCTGGGCCTGGCACCGATGTACGTGAAGCTGATTTTTGAAATCATCCGGAAAATCAACCGGGAAAACGGAACGCCCATCTTTCTGGTGGAGCAGAACGCCCACATGGCCCTGCGGGTGGCCCACCGGGGTTACGTCATGGAAAACGGCCGGATCACGCTGGAAGGAACGGCGGACAGCCTTCTCCACAACGAAGACGTCAAGAGGGCCTACATAGGAGCTTGAATGATGAACGATAAAGGACCTTTTTCAACATTGGAAAAACAGTTTCAGGAATTGATCTCCATGGCCATCCGGGAGGGATATTCGGATATCCACATCGCCGGCAGTTCCCCCCTGGTCTTCCGAAAGAACGGCTCCATCCAGTTCGACCGCCGCTTCCGCTGGACGCATGAGGCCGTGGACGCCCTTGTCGCCTGGCTGGTGCAGGGGGACCACCTCAACCGGCTCCGGACCCGCCTGTCCGTCGACTTTGCCAAGACCGTCAGCAACACGCGCCTGCGGATCAACACCTTCGTAACCCTTCGGGGTTTCAGTCTCGCGATCCGCCTGCTGCCGGGAACGGTACCGCGGCTGAACAACCTGAACATCCACCCATCCATCCAGCAGTACTGTCAGAATCAGGCGGGGCTGATCCTGGTCTGCGGCCCCACCGGCTGCGGCAAATCCACGACGATCGCGGCCATGGTGGAGGAAATCAACGAGACCCGATCGGCCCATGTCATCACCCTGGAGGACCCCATCGAGTACCGCTTCATCTCCAAGCGCGCCTTCGTGGAGCAGCGGGAATTGGGGACCCACATGGTTTCCTTCGAGCAGGGCCTCCTGGACGTCCTCCGGGAGGACCCGGACGTCATCGTCGTCGGCGAGCTCCGGGAGCGCCAGGTCATGCGCCTGACCCTGGACGCGGCCGAGTCGGGGCACCTGGTCATCGCCTCGCTGCACTCCTCCAGTCCCGAGGAGGCCATCTTCCGGATCTGCAATGCTTTTCCCCTTGAAGCCCAGACGGAAGTCCGCAACCAGCTCTCGACAAGCCTGATCCTGATCGCTGTCCAGCACTTGCAGTTGCTGGATCGCACCGGCTTTCAGGTCCCCCTGATGACCATTATGCGGAACAATCAGGCGGTCCGGTCCCTCATCCGGGACAACAAGATCTCCCAGATCGAGAGCGCCATGCAGACTGCCAAGGGGGAAGGGATGTTCACCAGCGAAGCGTACCTGGCGGATTACCTGAACTACCGGACCCAGTTCGTGCCTCCCTCAGCGGTCTTTCGTCCCTCCGAGCTGCCCCCGGAGTACCCGGATTACACACCCTCTCTCCTCTATTCAAAAGCCGTCCCCAGACCCGTTCCGGCAGTTCCTGCCGTCAGCGGTGAGGAGAGGGTGATTCACTTCCCCGCGGCACGGCCGGAGGATGCCGCCAATGCGATGGAAGGGGATTCGGGAGACTACCACCTGACCATCGAGGAGAGTTCCTCCCTCGAGGACCTGCTCGCCCAGATGCGGGATAACAAGTAAGGCAGGCTTCCATTTGATTTTCCTCCGCAACGTCAGCCTCTCCTTCGGAGCCAGGGTCCTCTTCGGAGGCATCGACTGGACCATCACCGAACGGAGCCGGATCGGACTCGTGGGGGACAACGGAACGGGCAAGACGACGCTGTTCCGGGCCATTCTGGGCCAGGTGGAGCTGGACGGTGGTTCCATCGAGATCGCGGGCCGCCGGGACCGCGCCGTCGGCTATCTCCCCCAGGACCTGGTGGAACTCGAAGCGGCACCCTTGATGGATTTCATCAAGGACCGCACGGGCATGGGGGACCTCGAACGGGACATCCGCCGCTGCGAAGAGGAAATCTCCCGGGAGGCGACCCCGCCCGCGGCCCTTCTCGAGCGCTACGAAAACCTGCTGACGGTCTTCCGAAACCGGAGCGGGTACGGCTTCGAAGCCAGGACCCGGCAGGTTCTCCGGGGCCTCGGTTTCCGCGAGGGAGATTTCGGCAAGGCATGCTCCGATTTCTCCGGCGGCTGGAAGATGCGGATCCTCCTGTCGGTCATTCTCCTCTCCGACCCGTCCGTCATGCTCCTGGACGAACCCACGAACCACCTTGACACGGAAAGCATGGAGTGGCTCGAGGGTTATCTTGGGAACTACGCGGGCACGCTGATCACCGTCTCCCACGACCGGACGTTCCTGGACCGGATGGTCGGCCAGATCGCCGAACTGGCGGGCGGCAAGGTTTCCGTCTTCAAGGGCAGTTACACCGCCTACCTGGCCGAGCGGGAGCGCCGGAGGGAGGCACTGGAACAGGAACGGCTGCGCCGGGATGGCGAGATTCGGCGGACCCTGGATTTCGTCGAGCGCTTCCGCTACAAAGCCACCAAGGCCAGGCAGGTCCAGAGCCGTATCAAGAGGCTGGAGCGGATGGAGGTCTTCGAGGACCCCTCGGAAGCAAGGACCGTGACGATCCGCTTCCCCGATTCACCCCGGAGTGGACGGGAGGTCCTGACCGTTCGTGACCTTGCCAAATCCTACGGTCCGCTGGAGGTTTTCCGGGATCTCCGATTCTCCGTCAGCCGGGGCGACCGGGTGGCCCTGGTCGGTGTCAACGGCTCCGGGAAATCCACCCTGACGAGGATCCTGAGCGGAAACGAGGACCCGACTGCAGGCGCGGTCGAGCTCGGCCTGAATGTACGGATCGGATTTTTTTCCCAGGAAAGCGCTGAAAACCTGGACTACGGGCGGACGGCCTGGGAAGAGGTCTGCGATGCCGGGAGCCGCGCCACCGACCAGGAGCGGCGCAATCTCCTGGGGGCGTTCCTCTTTTCCGGAGACGACATACACAAGCCCGTCCGGGTGCTCTCGGGCGGCGAGAAGTCCCGCCTGGCCCTCCTGAAGCTGATCCTTGAGGACACGAACCTCCTCATTCTCGACGAGCCGACGAACCACCTGGATCTCAAGACCAAAGACCTTTTCCAGGACGCCCTCCTCCAGTACACCGGGTCGGTCGTCATCGTCTCCCACGACCGCTACTTCCTCGATCGCATGGTGAACCGAGTCCTGGAAATGCGGGACGGGCATCTCCGTGAATACGCCGGGAACTACTCGTACTTCATAGAGAAGCGGGAGATGGAACGGGCCGGGGAAACGGAGGGCATGAAGCCGGCGGCGGAGGCAATCCGCGATCTGCCGCAGAAGGAAGCGCGCCGTCTCGCGGCGGAAGAGCGGAACCGTCTGTCCCGCACCCGGACCGCCCTGAAGAGGGAATTCTCGGAGGTGGAAGGGCGGATCGGAGCCCTGGAGACCGACAGGGCGGCCCGGGAGGAGATGCTCTGCGACCCCCATATCCTCCGGAACGGGGATCGTGTAAAGCTGCTCCATGGCGAATTGAGGCAGATCCGGAACGAACTGGACGCTCTTTATGAACGATGGAGCGACCTGGGCCAGAGGATCGAGGCGCTGGAAGCGGGCTCCCCCATGAACGGAGCGGATGGAGAAAGTAGGCGAAACCCGTGAAGAAACGGCTGCGTTTTGATATAGGAGCGATGGACCGCCGCCGCGGTCAGGAGGAATCACTCATGGCACGATCAAACACCACCCCCGTCCTGTATGGCGGATTCCTGAAAACCGCCGGACCCTGGATCGGCGCCGCCCTGCTGGTCCTTGCCGCTTCGGTCGCGGGCATGTGGACCGCAGAGGCCGCCCCGTCACCGGACAGGCCCTACAGCATCCACATCTCGTCGTTCCAGGAGGAGATCAACGCGATCAGGCATGTTCGTCAGCTCGCCGCGAAAGGCTGGCCGACGTATTACCGGAAAGTCATCCTGCCCCGCAAGGGAACCTGGTGGAGGGTGTACGTGGGACCGTACACCAGCGAGGCGGAAACGGGCAGGCAGGCGAGCCGCCTGAAGGCGCAGGGAATCGCCCGGTATGCCGCCATTGAACGGACGGGACCGGCGGAGACGAAACCCGCGCCTCCTGCGCCGGCCGCAAAGACCGTCCGGACCCCGGAGCGGACCTCCCCTCCCCCGGAGCCGGCGGCTCCGTCAAAAGGAAAGATCATCTTTCCCGAAAAGACGAGAATGGAGCCGATCGAACACGCCAGAACGGTTGAATCGGTGCGAAAGCCCGCGGCTGCGGGACCGGCAGCCCAACCCGTGACACCTGCGCAGGCCGGGACTTCCCCTGCGGAACCCTGCAGCGAGGATTCCTGCCGTACGAAGCCCGTATCCAGGGACATTCCCGCGATAACGGACCCTCCCGCAAGCGCCTCGCGGACCGCCTCCGTCCCGAGTCCCGCTCGACCGGCAGCCGTCGAGGCAAGGCCGGACAGGAAGGAACCGGCCGGGGCGGGCGGCATCACCTGGGGGGACATGAAGGAGGAGCCCGCCGCGAGGGAAAACGATCCGCGCCCGCCGGCAGTCCCGGCCCCGGCGGTTGAACCGACGCGCTCCGATTCCGCCACGGCGCCGGTGCGAACCGGCGAATGGCAGGCGGCCCCCGCGATTCCCGGTGACCGGCTGGAGGCCAGGAAATCCTTCGACAAGGCCAACGAATATGTGGCGAAGGGAATGCTGGAGATCGCGGTGGCAAACTACAGCCGCGCCATCGAGCTGGATCCGAGCTTTGCCGATGCCTACAACGGACGGGGCATCACCTACGAGGCGATTCAGCGGGCCGATCTGGCCATCTCCGATTACGATGCGGCGATCCGGCTGAAGCCGGACTACAGCGAAGCCTTCTACAACAGAGCCATGGCCTGCCGCAAATCGGGCCGCTTCGATCAGGCAAGGCGCAATCTGGAGAGCGCCTGCACCCTGCAGCACCGGCGGGCCTGCGAACTGCTGGCGGAGATGAAGGGAACCCGGAAGTGACGGAACCGGCCATTCGAACCGCCGGACCGCTCTTCCTGCTCATCCCCCGTCGAGACCGCCCTTCTCCCTCGTGCGGAACCAGCCGGCCGGATCGGCCAGGTATTCCTGTGTGTCCTTCAGCGAGACGAAGTGTTCGTGCTCGATGTCGGCCAGAAGGTTGAAAAAGGCCTTCTCGCGGGGATCCGTGACCTGGTCCCGGAGCCGGGCGTAGTAGAGCGCGCCGTTGGCCTCAAATTCGATCGCCGTCTCAAGCGCCTCCAGGTCGTTCTTGTCGCCGGCGAGCCCTTGGCCGGCCTGGCGGATCATCTTTGCCAGGACGTCCTTCACCACCGTGGACTTCACCTTCAGGGGAACCGTCTCGGGCCATTTTTCCTCTCTCGACCATTTCCCGTGCAGTTCCCGGAGCCGCGCGTAGTGCTCCATCTCCTCCACGGCGATCTGTTCGAACATCGCCCTCCCCACGGGATTGGCCGTCTTCCGGGCATGCTCCATGTAGAACCGGTGTTCCTGAAGCTCGTTGTTCAGGGCCACCTCCAGGGCGTTCAGGCGCTCTTTCATCTCCTCCCTCCCTCCTTTCCGCCGGATCGTCCGGGTTTGCCGCTGGTTCAGTCGCCGCGGTCCTTTTCGTACCGGTCGTAGGTGTCGATGTCGGGCGTGTACAGGAGCACGGTCCTGTCGTCCAGCATGCGGGCTCCCGTCCGGGCCGTCGTGATGGAATACCAGATCCCGATCCGCTCTCCCCGGTCGTTGAGGATTGAGAATCCGTAAGGCATCTGGCCCACATCCCGGGCCCTGCGCTGGACACCGTCAACCAGATCTCTGCAGGTCCGGGGATTCATGTCCAGCTTCCGCCACAGCGTGTCATCCACGAGCTTCAGGTCTTTCCGGACCCCGATGATCGCATTCGGATAGGTGTGGGACCCGCTTGCATACCAGGCATAGTCGGCACGGCAGGAGTCCGCTTCGAACATGCGGGCCGCTTCCAGATCCGGCGTGATCCGGCCGGCCTTCCCGGCAAACGCGGCGCAGCCGCACAGAAGCGCCAGGGCGATCAGGACGGCAGCCAGTATCTCAATTCGCTTCATGTCAAACCTCCCTGTTGCGAGGGCCTGCGGAATCGGCCGGTCCCTGCCGATTCGCGTCCGGTCCCGCCATGATCCGTTTTAGAGTTGCTCGTCGGACCGCTTCGGAATGATGAGCCACATGGCCAGATAGGCCAGGATCCCGAAGCCGAACGAGAACAGGGTCACCAGGATGAAAAGAACCCGGATCACCGTGGGATCCCGTCCGGTGTACTCCCCGATGCCGCCGCAGACACCGCCGAGCTTCCGGTTCGTTTCCGACAGGTACAACTGTTTCATGGTTGTTTCTCCCCCCCAGAAACGGGTGTTTAGAAGGTACCCGAAAGAGCGGACGTTTTCAACCGGCTTTCGGGGTCCTCAGAGGAACGTGCGTGAGAACAACAGCTCCGCATCCGGCGTGCCGATCAGGATCAGCTCGGAGTGTTCCTCCACGGGCAGGAACGGATCCGGATTGATGGTCACGTCGCTGCCTTCTTTCCGGATGCCGACAACGGTGCACCCCGTGAGCGGGCGTACCCGGGACTGGGCGAGGGTCTTCCCCACGAGTGAGGGGGGCGTGGGAAGCCGGAAAATATTGAGTCCCTCTGCGAGGAGGAACATGTCTTCCCTTCCCATGTAATGGAAGATGGCATCGGCCCCCAGAGAGGCGTAGGACATGACGAAATCGGCCCCCGCGCGGTGCAGGGTCGATACGTTCCTGTCCGCGTTGGCCCGGCAGATGATCTGCATGTCCGGACGCAGGCTCCGGAGGTACTTTGCCAGGTAGATGTTCGTCGCGTCGTCATGGGTGGTGATCAGGGCGGCGGGAGCCTTTTCGATCCAGGCCTTTTTGAGGGTTCCGATGTCCGCGGCGTCTCCGGTGATGTAAAGGGTGTCTTCCTCGGTCCGACGGGGGTTCTTTTCGATGATGAGAAAGTCCACGCCCCGCTCCTTGAACTGCTCGCCAATGGCTTTCCCGACACGCCCGCCGCCGATGATGATCACCGCGTCGCCGGCATGGCGACTCAGTTGATAGAAGGAATACACCTCGTCATAACGGGCGATCTGCTCCTCCGTGCCGGCAAACACCAGGGAGGTGGAGCGCTGGATCACCGTATCCGGCCCGGGCACCTCGATCCGGCCCCGCTCCCAGACGGCGACGACGGCCACTCCGATCCGCTCCCGAAGCCGGCTCTCGGCCAGGGTCTTTCCCACCAGGGGGGTGCTGACGGCAGGGGCGTGGGCGATCAGGAGGTTGTCGAAGCGCCCGAGGATATTGGACCGGAAGTCCCCGCCCAGGGTCCACCCCGCCAGGGAGCGCCCCAGGATCTCCGTCAGCTCGAGGACGCGCGAACACCCCGCCAGGTACAGGATGTCCACGGAATGGGGGGAATCGGCGGTGGCGATGACGGGGACCGTCTCGGTCAGTTCCCGGACGGTGAAGGCAATGTTGGTATTCACCTCGTCGCGGTTGGTGGCGACAACGAGGGCGGCCCGGTCGGCCCGCATCTTCCGGTAAGTCTCCGGGTCGTCGATGTGGCCGATGGCGACCCGCACGCCTGCATCATACAGGTCCTTGGACTTTTCGTACTCATCGACGACGACGACATATTCCCGCTTGTAGGTCTTCAGCTTCTCGATCAGCGCCGTGGTGACCGCATCGTAGGACGTGATGATGACGTGGTTCCTCGTTCCCGGCGGCAGCTCGCGGGGATAGCGCTTGCGGGTCTCCGCCTCGATCCAGGGTGCGAAGAAGAACTTGATGAACGTGAAGGGGAGCAGGACCAGGAGGAAGATGACCCCGGAGAAGAGGACCAGGATGGAAAAGAGGCGCCCCAGGTCCGACTGGAAGGTGATGTCGCCGAACCCGAGGGTGCTCATGACGACCAGGGTCCAGTAGAACCCGGTGATCCAGGAATGATCCTGTCCCTCCGCCGCCATGATCAGATGGAAGATCACGCTGTAGACCGTGACCATGGTGAACAGGACCAGGCAGTAGCGCAGGAGCATCCGGGTGTTCTGCCGGGTGCTCTCGCTGTCGAGAAAGGAGCTGATGACGGAAGGAAGAAACTTCATGGGTGTTCCCTTCGGTGATCCCGCTGACGGCCGTCTTCCCTCATTTCACCGGGGGGCGGCCGGCCCGGGCCGTCCGGGCGGCGATGGCCATGAGAGCCGCCGAGGCCAGCCTCGTCCGCACGGTGTCGGCCCGGCTGGTGAGGATGATCGGGATCCGGGTGCCCAGCACGATCCCTGCGCCTTCCGCTCCCGCCAGGTAGGTGAGCTGTTTCAGGAGCATGTTGGCCGATTCGATGTCCGGTGCCAGGAGGATGTCCGCCTCGCCGCTGACGGGGGATTCGATTCCCTTGGTCTTCGCGGCCCGGGCGCTGATGGCGTTGTCGTAAGCCAGCGGTCCGTCGAGGATGCCGCCCCGGATCTGGCCCCGGTCGGCCATCTTGCACAGGGCCGCCGCGTCGAGCGTGGAGGGAATCCGGGAGGTGACCGTCTCCACGGCGGAGAGGATGCCCACCCGCGGCGTTGCGATCCCCAGCACCACCGCCAGGTCGATGGCGTTCTGGATGATGTCCCGTTTTTCATCGAGGCCGGGAAAGAGGTTGACCGCCGCGTCGGTCATCATGAGCATCTTGGGGTAGGCGGGAACGTCCAGGACAAAGGCGTGGCTGATCCGCCGTCCGGTCCGGAGCCCCGATGCGGACGGCACGACGGCCCCCATCAGCTCGTCGGTGTGGAGGCTCCCTTTCATGATCGACTCCACCTCGCCTCGTCGTGCCATCTCGACGGCCTTCGCCGCCGCCGCGTGGCTGTGGGGGACCGCGACGATCCGATGGCCTCCCAGGTCGATCCCCGCTTCCCCGGCGGCATGGCGGATTTTCTCCTCGGGACCGACCAGAACCGGGATGATGATCCCCCGCTCGGCCGCCAGGATCGCCCCCGCGAGGGAGTCGCGGTCGCAGGGGTGTGCGACGGCGCAGGTGACGGGACCGCAGACCCGGCAGGCCCGGAACAGGTTCACGAAGACGTCCCTTCGCCTGAGCTCCAGGTGGGACGGCGCGATGTCGCTGTAGGCAATCCTCTTCTCCGGCGCCTCCACCACCGTCATGCCGGTAACCAGCTCCAGGCCCTCCTGGTTGACGACCCGGCAGTCAAGGACGACGCGGCGGCCCGCGTCGTCCTTCGCCGTCACGGTGACCCGGGCCGTGAGCGAATCCCCTACCCGCACGTCGCCGGCGTATCTCATGTCCCGGCTCAGGATCTTCGTCCCGGGGCCGGGAAGGCGCGTCCCGATCAGATCGGACAGCAGGGCCTCGGAGCCGGCGGCCTCCGTGGTCTCGATCCGCGTTGGGTCCCCGCCGCCCGCCTCCGCGGCCAGATGAAAGGAATCCACGTCCCCGGAGACGAGAGCCATCAGATCGACCTGCGTCCGGTTCAGGACGACCGTCCACTCCTCGGATGCGCCGATCCGGATTTCATCGAATGGTACATTTGTGACGCTGCGATGGGACTCCATGGCTTCCTCCTGTTCCGGATGGATGCTCCACCCTCCCGCCCGCCCCGCATCGGGGCCGGGGACGGCCCGGACGGCTCCCGCCTGATCAGTTCTCGTAGAATACCTTGATCGTCTTCTTATCCAGGCGCGACGCAAGCCAGTTTTCGATTTTCTTCCGGTCCGCGTTTTTGAGCAAACCTTTCCTGATTGCAAAAACGATCACGTCCTGCTTTTCCGGCGCTTCGGCGCCGTGGCGATGGCGACCCCGGGAATGACGTTTCCCAGGGAATGCATGATTTTCCGAACCATGTTTCGACTCCTTACTCCCTCGGCATTTCCTTGATGTGGATGTCCCGCTGGGGAAACGGAATCTCCACACCCGCCTCCCGGAACCGCCGGGAAATCTCGTAGTACAGTTGACTCTTCAGGACCCCGGGACGGTTGACGTACTCGCTCGTCCAGACCCGCAGGTTGAACATCAGCGCGCTGTCCCCGTACTCGGTAAACAGCACGTCCGGCTGGGGCTCCTTCAGGATGCCGGGATGGTCGAGGGCGATTTTCAGCAGGAGTTCCCGGATCTTCTGGGGATCCTCCCGGTAGGACACCCCGACGGGGAAGTTGAAGCGGACGCTGCGGTCCGTGTGGCTCCAGTTGATGACTGTCGAGGAGATGAACTCCGAGTTCGGGACGATGATGGAGATGTTGTCGTTCGTGACGATGGTGGTGGCCCTCATGGAGATGTCCACAACGTCCCCGGCGATGCCGGACACCTCGATCCGGTCGCCCACCTTGATGGGACGCTCGAACAGGATGATGAGCCCGCTGACGAAGTTGTTCGTGATGTTCTGCAGGCCGAAGCCGATGCCGACGCCGAGGGCTCCGAACAGGATGGTGATGCTGCTCAGGTCGATCCCCGCGGTCTGCAGGATGATGACGAAGCCGATCGTCAGGAGGGCGTACTTCACAATGGACCCGATGGCGATCCGGACGCCCAGGTCGATCCGGCTGTTCGCCAGGATCCGGTACGCGACGATCCGGTTGATCCTCGACGCCGCGAAAACGAGGAGGACGGAAAAGAAGGCCAGGTAGACGAGCATCCAGAGGGTGAACGTGGACCCGCCCAGGGAGAACAGGGGAACGCTCAGATGATCGACGATGCGGTCCGCGATGTCGGAGATCGTGTTCATGGTCCCTCCTGAAAGGGGAAGAAAACGGGGATGAAGATTGTCGCCAGGATCCAGAAGATCAGGTTCAGCGGCGTTCCCACCTTCAGGAAATCGGCGAACCGGTACTGGCCTGCGCCGTAGATCATCGTGTTCGTCTGGTAGCCCACGGGGGTCATGAAACTGGCGGAGGCGGCAAAGGTGACGGCCATCAGGAAAGGCTTCGGGCTGACCCCCATGGCGCCCGCCGCCGCGATGGCGATGGGCGCCAGAAGTACGGCGGTTGCGTTGTTGGACATGGCCTCCGTGAGAAGCGAAGTGAGAAAATACAGGGCACAGACAACGGCCACGGGACCCAGGCCGGCGAGGAGATCGATCATCCGATTGGACAGGAACATGGCCGCCCCCGTCTTCTCAAGGGCGACCCCCAGGGAGATGATCCCTCCGAGAAGGAAGATCACCTTCCACTCGATGGCCTCGTAGGCCTCCTCCAGGGAAAGGCATCCGGCCCCGACGAGGAGGATGGCCCCGATGATCGCCCCGATCATGATGGGCAGGATTCCCAGGCTCGCCGTCAAGATAACCGCGGCGATGATCGCCAGGGCGGGAAGGATTTTGTCTTTTCGGTACTGGGGCGTCTCGATCTCCGAGACGACGACAAAGTTCCGGTCGCTGCGGATCGCCTCCGCGAAGCCCGTGTTCATGAGCTGACCGCGGTGCCGCAGGGCGAGGGCCGTCGCCCGGAAGACGTTGCGGAACCGGGCCGACTTGACCGTCTTCCCGACAAGGCTCGAGTTCGGGGCGATGACAACCTCCGTCAGGGCCAGATCCTCGCACTGGAAATCGCCCTCGTGAAGCTGGCAGTCCGTGATCATCCGGATTCCCAGGCGCTCCTTCAGCTTCTGGAGCTGCCGGATGTCGCACCGGACCCGCAGCAGGTCGTTCTCTTCAAGGACAATTTCCTCCAGGGGCGTCAACAGGCGCCTGCCGCCCCGGATCACTTCGATGATGTCGATCTCCAGCTCCCGCACCAGGGGGGATTCCCCGACCCGCCTGCCGACGGACTTCGCCTCGG
>CAZXMK010000022.1:0-19972 GCA_964641935.1 uncultured Syntrophaceae bacterium | reverse complement strand
TTCCTGCAGCGCTTCGCAGCCGAAAACAGCCGCGATATCGAAGGATTCGACGACGACGCCCATCGTGTCATGATGAGCTACGGATGGCCCGGCAACGTGCGGGAGCTGGCCAACGCCGTGGAGAGCGCCGTCATCATGAGCACCGGCAGCATGATCCTCTCCGAGGACCTGCCGAGGCATGTCCTCGGCGGCGAGCGCAGAGCCGCGGACGCGGATGCCGAAGCGGAAATGCCCGAAGTCACGGAAAGCCAGCGTCCGCTGAAGGAAATGGTCAAGGAATTCGAGCGACAGGCGATCATCCAGGCCCTCGAGCGCAACCGGGAAAACCGGGTCCGGACAGCCCGGGAACTGGGCATCAGCCGGCGGTCGCTTCTCTACAAGATCCAGGAATACGGCATCTGATCGCGCAAAGATTTGCGCACCTGCGCAATTTATCGCACATCCCTTCCGCCCATCCTCCGGGAAATCCCTGCATCATGACGATCCACTCTCCAGGTATTCGCAGTATTAACGGGGTCATGAACCGGTTTGTCCTTTCGTTGCGGGATGGCATGTCCGTTGCTGTCCTCTTGCCGCGGCAATGTTTCGTCAAGACTCAATGAAAGGAGAAAGAACGCATGAGTAAAAAACCAAACAACAACAACGAAGAGACATTTCTTTCCCGGTTCACCGAGGGATTCGCGCAATGGGCCTTCCGCTGGGTACCCGACGCCCTGGTCTTCGCCCTGATCCTGACGGTGATCGTCTTCTTCGCCGGCTGGGGCCTCACGAGCCACGGTCCCGGCCAACTCGTCGGCGACTGGATGAAAGGGTTCTGGATCCTCCTCACCTTCGCCATGCAGATGTGCCTCCTGATGATCACGGGCTTCATCGTCGGCGATTCCAAGTACATCAAGGCCGGCCTCCTGAAGATGGTGGACATCCCCAAGACCAAGACCCAGACGATTCTGTTCTACTCCATCTTCATGTGCGTTCTCATGTGGTTCCACTGGGGCATCGGCCTGATGGCCGCCATCATCATGGGGCGGGCCATCGCCGTCAAGAAGCGGGGCCTGGGGATCCACTATCCCTTCATCGCCGCGGTCTCCTACGTCACAGCCCTGATGTCGAACGGCCCCTCCCAGGCGGCCCAGCTCCTGATGGCCACGCCGGGTAACTTCATGGAAAAGGTCGCCGGCGTCATTCCGCTGAGCCAGTCGACCTTCAACATCAAGCTGCTCGTAACAAACCTGGTGCTTCTTATCACCATCCCGATCATCCTGATGGCCATCGCGCCGAAAAAAGAGCACTCCGTGGAGGTTGATGACGCCACGGCAGCGATCTTCGTACCGCCGCCCGACCCCCCGGTGGACAAGAAGAGCCTTCCGCCGGCCGAACGCCTGGACCGGTCCTTCGTCCTGCCGATCCTGATCGGCGCCGCCGGCGTGTTCGGGTGCGCCAAGCTGTTCGGGGCGAAGGGAATTGCCGCCCTGGATCTCAACACGCTGAACTTCCTGCTCCTGATGGTCGGTTTCATCCTGCACGGCAACTCCAAGAGCTTCATCGAGTCTGTCCAGCGCGGTACGGCCACGGTCTACGGCGTCATCATCCAGTTCCCGCTATACGCGGGCATCTTCGGCATGATCAGCTTCTCCGGCCTGGCCGAGGTCATCACGAGGTTCTTCATCGACATCTCGACGCCCACGACCTTCACCTGGATCGTCTTCATCTACACGGGCATCGTGGACTTCTTCGTTCCCTCGGCAGGATCAAAGTTCGTCATCGAGGCCCCCTACATCCTGCCCGCCGCCAAGAACCTCGGCGTTGCCTACGGCGATGTGCTTAACGCCTACACGGCCGGCAGCCTCTGGGTGAACATGATCCAGCCGTTCTGGGCGCTGCCCATCCTGGGCGCCTTCCGGCTCAAGTTCAAGGACATCCTCCCCTACACCTTCATCGGCTGGCTCTGGATGTTCATCGTCATGTCCCTGTCGTTCTTCATCCTGCCGCAGATTTTCTAAAAGGCTGAAGAACACAGGATCCGTCAGAAAAAGAGAAAGGCCGCCTCTCCTCAGGGAGTGGCGGCCTCATCTTTTTGCGGCGCTGCCTGCCGCCATACGGGGCAGGCGTTCCAATGCTTCAGGGCACCTTGAAGTCGAACTTGTGGCACTGGGCGCAGTAGTTCTCGTTTTTCGCATGCTGCTTGTGGCAGAGGTTGCAGTCCAGCTCCGTCCCGTAATGGGGCGAGGTGTGGGGATTCGAGGGTTTTACCTGAGCCGTCTTTTCCGCCAGTTTGGCCGTGGAGCCGTGGCAGGAGACGCACTTTTCCATGGCCAGGGGCTCGGGCGTCCCCTTTCCGTGGCAGGCCGCGCAACTCACCCCGGAGAGCTGGTGGCGATGACTCCCCGGCATCTTGCCCACCAGCGACATTTTCCCTTCCGCGTGGCAGGCAAGGCAGTCCTTCCATTGCATGTCCCTGACGGCGGGATGGCTGTCCGGAAGGACCTTGTCCTTCCCGTGGCAGGCCGCGCAGTCCCCGCCCTTCGCCCCGGGCACCTGCTTGGGCGCCGCCGAAACGACGCCGACGGCCAGCATCAGCGCCAGCAGGCAGCATCCGGCGAGGACGCCCCATTTCACGTTCTTGAGAATATTCTTTAACAACATCTCTTACCTCCAGAATATCACACAGTATTTGTTCGGCCTGTTGCGGGGAGTTCAGGCTTTCTCCTTCGCCGCATTCCGGCCGGCGATACGCCCGAAGACAACGCAGTCCGCCATGGCCACGCTGCCGAGACGAACGGCTCCATGCACGCCGCCGGTCACTTCCCCGGCCGCGAAGAGCCCCTTGACCGGCTTCATGTCGAAGCCGATGACCCTGGCGTCCTTGTTGATCACGAGACCTCCCATGGTGTGGTGGACCCGGGGCCAGAGCCGGGCGGCGTAAAAGGGAGGGGTGACGGTGGGCCTGGCGTCGGGGAAGATCAGGCAGTCCAGGTCGTCGTCCTTCTTCTTCCCGACAAAGCCGTTCCAGCGCGCGACCTGTGCCTGGAAGTCGGCGACGGGCATGCCGTAGGCCCCGGCCAGCGCCTCCAGGGTGTCGAATTTCCTGATGGCTCCCGATTCCATTCCCTTGGCCAGGGCGTTGGGAAAGACCTGTTTGGGGACGGCGTAGGAATCGCCGAGGATGAGGACCGGGTGTCCGATGAGGATGATGGCGTCGGCCCGCTCCTTCCGGTTGCCCGTCTCCTTGAAGAACCGTTTTCCCGTCTTGGGATCGACCATGAGCCCGTAGCCGACGAGGCGCTCGCAGAACAGGGGAACATGCCCGAATCCTTTCTCGTCGGGGCTGGTCCAGGGACCGAGTTGGATCCAGTCCATCTGGACATCCATCGCCCCGGCCAGGCAGGCGGCCAGCAGCGCCTCGCCAGTGGCGCCCGGCTGGTTGGTGGAGTCGAACTTGTCGGTCAGCCGGGGATCGTGCACCTGACGCAAGGCGACGTCCTGGGAAAAGCCGCCGGAGGCCAGGACGACGGCCTTCCGTGCCCTGATGAATGCAGGCCGGCCCGATTTCTCGTCGGGGAACCGGTAATTCTTCATGACCTCCATGCCGACGATCCGTCCGTTTTGGTCAGCCAGGAGGCGAACCATCCTGGTGCGGGTCTGGAGCTTCATGCCCAGCGCCCGGGCCTTCGTCAGCAGTTTGTTGACCAGTTCGGATCCGGAGGCGTTGATGGTCTGGACGGACCTCTTGACGGAGTGTCCGCCGTGGAAATTGAGGCGTGCGAATTTCGCCCCCACATACTCTTCGCACCACTCGAGCGCCTCATTCGAATGCTCCGCCACCATCCTGGCCAGTTCCGGGTGGTTCAGGTAGGATCCCGCCTTCATCATGTCCTTGAACAGGAGCTCGGGCGAGTCCTTGACGCCCTGTTCCTTCTGCAGTTTGTTGCCTGCGGCGGCGAAATCCCCGCCGTTGATGATCGAATTTCCCCCGTGGACGGGCATCTTTTCGATCACCAGGACATCGGCTCCTCCGTTCCTGGCCTCGATGGCGGCGGAAAGGCCGGCGAAGCCGCTGCCGACGATGATGACGTCGGTCTCGTCATCCCATTTTGCGGGCAGTGCAGCCCCGGCGGCAGAGGCGTCGCGAGACCGCAGGGAGACGCCGCCGAGGGCAATTCCAGCCGCGGCGGCCGCCCCCGTTGTTTTCAGAAAATTGCGCCTGGTTAACGATCGGGGTTTTTCAGAATGCTCAGCCATGCGATGCCTCCTTTCCGGGTGAAGGATAATAAAGAGAGTAACCATCGTGGACTGACAAGGAATAACACTGGAAACGTATATAGCGTTTCGGGAATTGCGGAGTCAACCATGAACACACCGGACTGTTCGTTTACACAAACAATAATGAGAGGTTCGTCATTGATTTTTCTGCCGGCATTCATTATTCACCTGCCAACCGTTCCGTGCCCGTCATGATGACCCGGATGATGCGGCGAACGGGAGAATTCAGGCCGGATATGAAGCAGTCCCGAAAAATCATTGCCGACGGACGGAACGAATCATGATGCCTGCCAAGTCTCTCTGGAAACCCCTTCTTCAGCGAATGGTCACAGGGCGGTGGGGCCGGCTTCGCATGCAGCCGGTCGAACCCGCCTTTCCGGAAAAACTCACCCGGGCCGGCCTGTATCTTCATGTCCCGTTCTGCAGAAATCTCTGCCCCTTTTGCCCGTATAACCGGGTTGAATACGACGAGGAACGGTTCCGTCAATACGAGCGGGCCGTCCATGAAGAAATCGAGCTGTATGCCCCGCGGCTCGGGGAATGCGACTTCGTTTCGCTGTATATCGGCGGGGGGACCCCGACGGTCAACATGCCCGGACTGCTCCGGATGATCCACCACCTGAGGGAGAGGTTTCCGCTGTCCGGGGATGTCTGCATCGAGCTTCATCCCGGCAATATGGACGACGGCTGCCTCCAGTTGCTGAAGGAGGCCGGTGTGACCATGCTGTCCGTGGGCGTGGAGTCCACGTCCGACCGGATACTCGGGAACATCGGCCGGAATCACGACGGGGCGACGGCGCTGGAAGCACTGGAGCGGGCCGCAAAAACGGGCTTTGAGGCGGTCAATGCGGACCTGATGTTCGCCCTGCCCGGTCAGACGCTCCGGGACTGGGAACGGGATCTTCAATCGGTTCTTGCGTGCGGAGCGGACCAGGTCAGTACGTATCCCCTTTTTTCCTTTCCCTATTCGGACCTCGGACGGTCCATGAAGATC
Source organism: uncultured Syntrophaceae bacterium (assembly GCA_964641935.1). Taxonomy (GTDB): domain Bacteria; phylum Desulfobacterota; class Syntrophia; order Syntrophales; family PHBD01; genus PHBD01. Next base: position 14,718 of record CAZXMK010000022.1, on the reverse strand, counting down.
CGCCGGGTGAAGAGAGCGGACGGCCGTCTCATCCGGTCCATGCTGAACCTGGCGGATTCCCTCCTGACGCGCTCGGGATACAAGCGTTGCGCCGTCTGGAGCTGGCTCAAACCCGACCGGAAGAAGTTCAGTTCCATCACGAGGCACCACTACATCGGATTCGGCCCGAGCGCGGCTTCCATGACGGGCACCGATTTCTACGTGAACACCTTCGATGTCGCAGCGTATTCTGCGGCACTCCCCGGCCGGCGGCCGATCGCCCTCTCGATGCCCGTCGACCGGCGCCTCGAGATGGCCTATTGGCTGTACTGGCGAGTTTATGAATTGAATGTATCACGGATGGATTTTCAGGACGTTTTCGGACAGGGAGAAATGCTGGAGCCGGTCTTTTCGGGAATCCTCAGGCCGTTTGCCGCGGCGGGGATGCTGGAAAAGGAAACCGGCGGCTACCGGGTCACGAAATCGGGCGCCTACTGGATTCACCGGCTGCAGAACGAATACAGCCTGAATTACATCAACAGGCTGTGGGGAACCTGCAGGCGTCTGCCGTGGCCGGCGGAGACCGTGCTTTGAACACGCCGCGATTCCTCAGCCATCTCTCCTATGCCTTCCAGACATTCGTTCTTCGCCGCGAGATGCCGTACCTGTTGATCCTTGTCGTGACGGACACATGCAACCTCGATTGCTTCTATTGCGAGAGCAAGAACTCCGGCCGGTATCATATGTCGTTCCTGCAGGTCCGGGAAGCACTCGCCTCATCCTTCAGGCGCGGCTGCCGGACTCTTGTCGTCACCGGCGGTGAGCCCACCCTGTGGCGGGACGGTGGAAAGAATCTGGACGACCTGATCGGCGCCGCCTTCGATGCCGGGTACGTGGATGTCAGTGTCTACACAAACGGAACGAATCCTCTGTCTTCACGCCGCTGCAAGTACATCGTGACCATCGACGGAACCAGGGAGATACACAACTCCATCCGCAGCGGGTCCTACGACCGGATCCTTCGGAACATCCGCACGTCCGCCTCTTCGGAGATCTATGCGGCAGTAACCGTCAGCCGAAGCAACGCCGCGTGCCTCGAGGAAATCATTCACGGCATGGCAAGGGAAGGGGTCTTCCGGAGCATTACCTTCAACCTGTTGACGCACTGCCCGGAAATCGTCCGCCTGCACGGTTTTACAGGCTCGGAGCGAACGGCGGTGCTGGACCGGATCTGGGATCTGAAGAAAAAAGGGTATCCCGTCTATTTCTCGAGAGCCGCCTACCGGGCGATGCGAGCCAACGACTGGAAGCGTCCCATTCCCCAGATCGAACTGGCGACAAGGGACAGGCGGTTCATGTGTTGCCGGGACGTGGGAAATCCGGGCGTCTGTGCGAACTGCGGATACTCGGGGTGCGTCGAAGTCTCGCAGCTTCTGTCTCTGAAACCATCCGCAGTCCTGGAGCTTTTCCGGACGGGGCTATGCTCGTGGACGGACGGGACACCGGAGAGGACTTGAGCCGATCGGGTTTCGATACGATCCCGCGTCAGACCATCCGCTCGAACTCGCGGACTTTTTCGTCCAGGCGCTTGGGGGAAACCGGGTAGGGGGTCTTGAGTTCCTGGGCGAAGAGGGACACCTTGTATTCCTCGATCATCCAGTACAGATCCTCCAGGGCCGCCTTTTTTTCTAGCGAGGAGTCAGCCGGCAGGCTTTCCTGCAGGGCCTTGTAGCGGTTCAGGATCGCTTCGATCTCCCGGGAGCGGTCCAGGGCCTTCTCAAGGTGCAGGAGACCCCGCTCCGCCCGGATCGCCAGGGCCTTCAGATAGCGCAGGATGTGCCGGAGACGCTCCCCGTCATAGCGGATCAGGAAGTCCGGGGGCAGGAGACGGCGGAATTCTTCCTCCATGGCGTGGAGGTATTTCCGGGCCGGGACGTTGAAACGGTGGGCATGCTCCAGCGTCCGGAGACTGTTCCAGGTTTCGTGGGCAGCCCGGAGGATCGGCCGTGCTGCCTGGAGAACCTCCTGCCCCCGGGGCAGGATGCGGGGGCGAACCGAGTCCCCGTGGTCCAGGAATGCCTCCCGGGAGCGGACGGGAACGGCGAACAGGTCATGCCGGACCTTCTCCGCGAGCAGTCGCTCCACCTCCCGGAAGCCCCCCAGGGCCTCCGCCTGCAGTTTCATCTCCCCTGTCAGGACCAGGGCCTTTTTCAGGTGTTTCAGCTCCTCGGGGAAGCGCAGCGCATAGAGGGCCTCCACACCCCGGAGGTGCTGCTCACGAGCCTCCGCCCGGTTCCCGAGGAGCCGGAGGGAAACACCCTCGTTCTCCTCCACGAGGGCGGGGAAGAGAAGTCCCACGTTTTCCACGGCCAGTTCCTCCGGCAGAGGCCCGGTGTCCCAGGAAGTCAGGCCCGTGCGCTCCCACTCCCGGCGCACCCGGTCGAAGGCGGAGGACTCGGCATCCGCCGCCGCGTGCTCCTGAAGCGCGTGGATGTCCCGGGTGTCCGCGACGGTCCGGCCCTTTTCGTCCACCACGAGGTAGCGGAGCTTCAGGTGGTCGCTGACGGAGTCCGGGGACCAGGCGGTTGCGGGTACGTGCACCCCGAACCGTTCATGGATGATCCGGCTCATGGACGTCAGGAGGGGCGTGTCGGACTCTTCCAGGTTCTCAAGGATCATGGAAACGGCCTGCGGCACGGGCTGCAGGCGCCGCCGATACTCCTTCGGCAGGCCCTTGAGCAGGGCCATGACCTTGTCCCGAAGCAGCCCCGGAACCGCCCATTCCATGCGACCCGGGGAGAGGGCCGGCAGCGCCTGGACGGGAATCCGGAGGGTCACCCCGTCGTCCCGGCCGGACGGATCGAACCGGTAGTCCAGGGGAAAGCGGAGCCGGCCGATCCTCGCCTGGTCCGGGAATGCCGCCAGCTCCTCCCGATCCGGCCGTCGCAGGAGGACGTCCGCTTCGGACATGCGGAGGAACGCGTCGCCGCCCCGGTCCCGGATTCGCTTCTTCAGGAGCGGCCAACTGTAAACGCCCGGCAGGCGCTCCTCGTAGAACTGTGTCAGGTCGTTTTCGTCGGCCAGGTATTCCCGCCGCCGGAGCTTGTCCTCCACCGCGGAGGCCTCCTCCACCAGTTCCCGGTTATGAATCAGGAAGGGCAAAGGATGGCGAACGTTTCCCTCCACGAGGGCCTCCCGGACGAAGACGCGCATCGCCTCGTCCGGATCGACGGGACCGTAGGAGACCGTCCGGCCGGGGACGATCACGAGCCCGAAGAGCTGGACCTGCTGGGTCGCCACGACCTCGCCCCGGTCCTTCGACCAGCGGGGATCGGCCCAGGAGGATCGGCAGAGGTCGCCGCCCAGCTCTTCCAGCCAGGAACTCTCGATGGAGGCGACTGTGCGGGCGAAGAGCCGCGACGTTTCCACCATCTCGGCAGACACGATCCAGGCGCCGCCGCGGCCGAAGAGTCCCGAACCGGGGAAGAGCATCACCTCCCGGCCACGGGTGGCGGTGTAGAGGTTCTTCTCCTTCTTCACGGCAATGTTCGAAAGGTAGCCGCTCAGGATCGACTTGTGGACGGCGGCGAAACGCTCTTCCGATGAAAGGGGGGAAGATTTCACGGGATCGGGGCGCTTCTTCCAGGATCGCCCCTCGGCCAGGATTCCCCGGATCTGGTCGTACACGTCCCGCCACTCCCGCATCCGCCGATACGACAGGAAATGGGCCTTGCAGAACTTCCGCATCCGGTTCTGCGTTTTGAGGTTGTCCAGCTGGCGGTGAAAGGCGTTCCAGATGTTGAGCAGTGTGAGAAAGTCGGACGACGGGTCCCGGAAGGGAGCGTGCATGCGGTCCGCCTCTTCTTCCTTCTCCAGCGGCCGTTCCCGGGGGTCCGGGATGGACAGGGCGGAGGCGATGACGGAGACCTCCTCGACGCATCCGTGGCCTTCCGCCTCCAGGATCATCCGAGAGATCCGCGGGTCCATGGGCAGGCGGGCCATGCGGCGACCGAGGTCGGTCAGGGTGTACGGCCGGTCGTCCCCCTCCCGCTCGTCTTTCTTCTTCGCCGCGATGGCGCCCAACTCCTGGAGCATGTCGATGCCGTCCTTGATGCTTCTGGGCTGGGGCGGGTCGACGAAGGGGAAGGACTGGATCTTGCCCAGGCTGAGGGAGAGCATCCGCAGGATGACCTCCGCCAGGTTGGCCCTGGAGATCTCCGGGGGGGTGAACAGGGGGCGCTCCCCGTAGGATCCCTCGTCGTACAGACGGATGCAGATCCCACCTTCGACGCGGCCGCAGCGCCCCTTTCGCTGGTCGGCGCTGCTGCGGGAAACTTTCTTTACGGGCAGGCTCGTCGTTCGGGTCCGCGGATTGTACTGAAGGAGACGGGCCAGGCCGGTGTCCACGACATAGCGGATCCCCGGGATCGTGATGGAGGTCTCGGCAATGTTCGTGGCGACGACGATCTTCCGCTGAGACGTGGATTGGAAGATCCGCTTCTGCTCCCCCCAGGAGAGGCGGGCGAACAGCGGGAGAACGAGGATGTTCCCGCCGGCCCTGGACTCCAGGAGGTCACAGGCCTCGCGGATGTCCTGCTCCCGGGGCATGAAGACGAGGATGTCTCCCCGGGGGTCTTCCGCGAGCAGCTCCTCCACGTTCCGGACGGCGGCGTCGATGTAGGTCAGGTCCCCCTCCTCCTCCAGGGCCTTGTCGACGGGGCGCCAGCGGACCTCCACGGGGAAGAGGCGTCCCGAGACCTCGATGACGGGGGCGTCGCCGTAGAAGCGGGAGAACTTTTCGGCGTCGATGGTGGCGGAGGTGATGATCACCTTGAGGTCGCGTCGGCGGAGAAGCAGGTTCTTCAGGATCCCCAGGACGAAATCGATGTTGAGGCTGCGCTCGTGGGCCTCGTCGACGATGATCGTGTCGTATCGGGAGAGGCGCGGGTCCGCCTGGGCCTCCATGAGGAGGATGCCGTCGGTCATCATCTTGATGCGGGTGGCGGGACCCGAGCGCTCCTCGAAGCGGATCTTGTAGGCCACGGTTCCCCCGGGTTCCTCCCCCAGTTCCTCGGCGATCCGCTGGGCCACCGTCACCGCCGCAACGCGGCGCGGCTGGGTGCAGCCGACGAGGCCGAGGCGTCCCCGTCCGGCCTCGATGCACATCTTGGGGATCTGGGTGCTCTTCCCCGAGCCGGTCTCCCCGGTGATGACGACGACGGGATTGTCACGGATGGCGGCCACGATGTCTCGGCGCCTCTGGACGATGGGCAGGGCGGAGGGGTAGCGAAGGTCCCGGCGGGGCGGGCCTTTCCGGCGAGCAGCATGCTGTATCGGTTCCTGGGAGTCCATGCGGTGCCTGTCCCCCCCGTCGGGCAGCGCCCCATCCGGGCGGATGCCTTTGGAAAACGGGTTCCGGTGTGGTATAAGGCAGCTATCAGAATCATTTCCGGCTGACAAGGGGATTCGGACACAAGACGGGGTTCAGAAATGCCGCTGGCCATATTCTACTTTCAGCTCCACCAGCCGCTGAGACTCCACCCGGAACGGGAAAAGTTTCTCTGGGACGAGCAGAATCAGGCGATCTTCGAGAAGGTGGCGGTGAAGTGCTATCTTCCCGCCGTGGAGATGTTGACCGAACTGGTGAACCGGCACCCTCGCTTCAAGATCACCCTGAGCATGTCCGGAACGTTCCTGGAGCAGGCGCAGGAATTCCGGCCGGAGGTGGTCCACGCGCTGCAGGCGCTCTACGACGCGGGGAGAGACGGGGAGCGGGTCGAGTTTCTCAGCGAGACCTACTACCACTCCCTGTCCAGCCTCTTCGACGATCCGCGGAAGCAGGAGTTCAGGGACCAGGTCTCGCTGCACCGGGACCTGATTCGGAAGCTCTTCGGCGTTTTTCCCACGTCCTTCCGGAACACGGAACTCATGTACAACAACCGCATCGCCGACGTTGTGGCGGACATGGGATATGTCTCCATCCTCTGCGAGAAGCGGAACGACATGTTCACCGGGAGCGAGGTCCCGATCTCCCCCAACGCCGTCTTCCGGGCCGCCGGCTCGCCCCTCATCGTCCTCCCCCGCAACCGGGAGCTGAGCGACGACGTGGCATTCCGGTTCCCGCACCAGCCCATCCCGCCGGAGGTCTACGCCTCCTACATCGCAAAGATCGACGGGGAGGCCGTAATTTTGGGCTATGACTTCGAGCACATCGGGGAGCATATCTGGGCCGACAAGGGGATCTTCGAGTTCTGGAAAGGCCTGCCGGCGGCCCTGGAATCATACGAGAACGTCATCCCCTCGACCCCGACGGACGTCGCCGCCCGATTCAGGGAGGCCGACTGTCCCACCGTCGACATCCACGACCTCTCCACCTCCTCCTGGGCCGACGCGGGCCGGGACACCTTCGGGTGGCTCGGGAACCCGACCCAGTATGAACTGTTCCAGGACATCCAGGGAATGGAGCAGCGGGCGCGGCGCGCGGGAGGGGAGCTGCTCACGAAATGGCGTCAGCTCACCACCTCGGATCACGTCTACTTCATCCATGAACGGATCGGGGAGGACCATGCGGTTCACGCCTATTTCAACCCCTACGGCGGCTCCATCGCCCGGCCGACGCAGATCCTGACCCGGAAGATCGACGATCTCCAGGTGGCCATGGTCCGGTTTGAGGTTCTTCGGAAGCGGGAGACCACGGCGATTCTCATGATCTCACCGGAAACGGGGCGCCTGCCGGACGAGATGGGCCCCTTGGCCAAATATGTCTCCGGGAAGAGCGGCGGGCTGGGGGAGGTGGTGTCCGCCTTGTGCGAGGGGCTGACGGAACGGGGCATCGACGTCCACCTGGCCACCCTGAACCTGAAGAAGCGCTTCCAGCGGGAGTCGCGGCTGGACGAGCAGGAGTGGAGAGAGATCCGCTATAAGATCGACGCCGGACGGATCCACCTGGTCAGCTCCTCGATCTTCGAGAACAATCCAGGCGCATACGCGGGAGACGTCCTCCGCACGGCGGCGGAGTTCCAGCGGGAGGTGGTCAACAGCCTGATCAAGGACGTGCGGTCCAAGCACAAGGGGCGGCTGATCATCCACAGCCACGACTGGATGGCCGGGGGGACCATCGCGGCCTATGCGGCATCCACGGGCCTTCCGATCCTTCACACCGTCCACAACGTTTTCACGGCGGACCTGCCCGTGGACCTGCTGGGGGGGGTGAACCTCGGGAATCTGCATCCACGGCTGTATTACAGCGAGGCCTTCGGCCGGCGCTGCATCGACTGCCAGGCCACGGCGATCAAGAACGCCACGGTCGTCAATTTCGTCGGGGAGCGGTTCCTCCGGGAGGTCGTAAACGACTACTTCCTGGACCGGCCGATCGTTCCCCCGAGCGTCCGCCAGGAAGTGAAGGAAAAGTACTACTTCGACGCCGCCCGGGCGATCATCAACGCCCCGGCATCGAACATGTACCCGGAGAACTGCCATCTCCTGCACCGGAAATACGGTCCCGAGGACGACGTCCTGGAGGCGAAGCGGGCCAACCGGTTGGAGTTCCAGCGCCGGACGGGCCTGAACATCGACCCGGACGCCGTCCTTTTCTACTGGCCCTCCCGGCTCGACACCGTGCAGAAGGGCGTGGAACTCCTGGAGGCCGTGGCCGGCCATTTCACCGGGGTCCACAAGGACGCACAGATCGCCGTCATCGCCGACCCCGTCGGAGCCGACCGGACCCACGCGGACATCCTGGGACGGATCGCCTGGAGCTCGGGAGGGCGCATCACGTACCAGCCTTACAGCGAAGAATTGTCCATGCTCGGATTCGCCGCCGCCAGCGACGTCTTCGGCGCCTCCCTCTACGAGCCCTGCGGCCAGATCGACCAGGTGGGCAACCTCTTCGGCTGCACCGCCACGAACCGGGACACCGGGGGATACCACGACAAGATCCGGGAACTGAGGCTCAAGGTCGAAGGCTCCCCCCTGGACGTGGGCAACGGGTTTCTCTTCCGGGACTACGATACGGGAGGCCTCTGGTACGCGCTGGAGAAGAGCCTGGCCTTCCACCGCAAGCCCCCGGAGATCCGGGAGCCCCAGATCCGGAGGATCATGCGGGAGGCCCGGGAGCGGTACGATCTGGGAAGCATGATCGCCGGCTACATGCGGATCTACGAGCGGCTGAACGGGGGCCGGCCCATTTTTTAGGAAGGTATTATGCTCATTTACATCGGATTCGACGATACGGACAACCTGGAGGCGGAGTTCGGAACGGGCAAGGTGGCCCGCCGCTTCGACGCCCGCATTCCGGAGCCGGCGGCGGTATGGGGCGTCGTCCGCCAGCAGCTCCTGGTGGACCCTCGCATTCCCTACACGTCTCACAACAGCTCCGCCTGCATGGTCCTGGACCTGCCCGAGCCCTCCCTGATGGATGACCTGGTGGGGCAGGCGGCGGAGCATATCGAGAGGCTGTCTTCGCCGGGCAGCGACCCGGGGCTCTGCGTGGTACGGGAAGGGGATCCGGCCCTGCCGAAGCTCATGGAGATCGGACGGGCCTGCACCCGGCGTCTGGTGACACAGGCCGAGGCCCTTCACGCTGCCGGGAAAGCCCATCTTTCCGGGCACGGCGGGACCAACGACGGGATCATCGGCGCCGCGGCCGCCGTCGGCCTGACCGCCTCGGGCTGGAGCGGCCGCTTCATCGAATATGCATCGCTGCGTTCCCTTCCGGATCCCGTCACCGTATCGGCCCTGGAAGGGAAGGGGATGCGCGTGGTGTCCCTCGACCGGGACGCCCTGTTTCCCCGTCCCGAAGACAAGGTCCACACAAAGGGCTGGCTTCGGCCCAGGCTGTGGGGATCCGAGGCCGTCCTGCCGGTCCTGCCGGCGGGTCCCGGCGAGTGGGTGACCATGGGAGAGAAGAGAAACAAATCGTGAGAAAAGGAGGTGCAGCCATGGCAGGAAAGATTTTCTACCGGGAGCGCAGGAAGGTCGGCGAAAAGGAGAAAAAGCCCCGTTTCAAGCTTGTCGCCATCGCCGGCGTGGACATGAGGTTCTACAGCGAGCATCTCCGGAAGAAGGAACTGGAGGACATCGCGAAGGCCGTGGGAGCGGACCTGGTTCTCCTGGAGTCGGGGAAGGACAAGGATGACGAGATCGAGCTGAAGGACTGAGGGAAAGGCGGAAACCATGGCCCTTTATCGGGAAAAAGACGGACGCCGGCTCCACGTCAAGAGCCGCCTCATGGGGGAGAGCCTCGTGGGGAAGACCTTCCTGGAGAGCCTGAAGGTCGCCCCGCAGAAGAGGCTCTTCCCGGACGTGAATGTCGTCAAGATCGGCGGCCAGTCGATCTGCGACCGCGGGATCAAGGCCCTGCCGGAGATCATCCGGGAAATCGTCGCCTGCAAGAAGAAGCACAAGATGCTCATCACCACGGGCGGCGGCACCCGGAGCCGGCACATCTACACGATCGGCCTCGAGCTGGGCATGCCCACGGGAATCATCGCAAAATTCGGGAGCTCCATCTCGGAGCAGAATGCGCTTCTGGTCTCCACACTCCTGTCGCCCTGGGGCGGAATCAAGATCGGCCACGACGAGGTCATCAAGCTCTCGACCTACTTTGCCCAGGACTGCATCCCCGTCATGCACGGCATGCCGCCGTACGACTATTTCGCCCTGCCGTCGTCGAAGCAGCGGATCCCCATTCACCGGACCGACGTGGGCACCCTGATCCTGGCGGACCTGATCGGTGCCCGAAGCTGCATTTTCATCAAGGACGAGCGGGGTCTCTTCACAGACGACCCGAAGAAGAGCGACAAGGCGGAGTTCATCCCGAAGATCGGCATCGCCGAGCTCCTGGAGAGGAATCTGGACGATCTGATCATCGAGCGTCCCTGTCTGGAGATCCTCCGGAACAGCGAGGTCGTGGACAGGATCCAGGTGATCAATGGACTGGAGAAAGGAAACCTTACGAAGGCGCTGGCCGGAAAACCGGTCGGCACGGTCATATCCAAAACATGAAAAAGCAACCTCTTGAGTACAACGCGGACATCGGGGAAAAGACAGGCCAAAAACTGATCGAGGAGATCACCCTTCTGCGCCAAAAGGTCGCCAGGCTGGAAAAGGCGGAGGTGGAGCGCGGCAAGGCAGAGGCGGCGCGGCGGGAGAGCGAGGAAAAGTACCGGACCCTGATCGAGTCGACGGGCGACCTGATCTTCATCGTCGACGAGACGGGGATCTACACCTACGTAAACCCCCAGTTCGAGCGCGTGACGGGATATTCCGTCCGCGACCTGATCGGCCAGCCCTTCACGTTCCTGGTCGCCCCCGAGCACATCAAGACGACAATTCAGCGCTTCCGGAAAGGGATCCGGGGCGACTACACCCTTCCTTACGACGCGGATCTCGTCCACCGGAACGGAGAGCGCATTCCCGTCGAATTCCTGGTCACAACCCAGTACGACTCGGCTGGAAAGGCCGTGGGGCGATTCGGCATCGGCCGCGACATCACCGAGCGGAAGCGGGCCGAGGAGATCCTGAAGCAGAAAAGCCGGCAGCTCCGGATTCTCTCGGCGAAGCTCTCCGAAGCGGAGGAGTCCGAGAGGAAGCGGATCGCCCGGGAACTGCACGACCAGGTGGGGCAGAATCTGACCGTCGTCGGCATCAACCTGAGCATCGTGAAATCGAAGCTTCCCGAGGAGGAGATGAAGCTGCTCCACGCCAGGCTGGAAGACTCGATGGTCCTGGTCGAGGAGATCACCGAGTTCACCCGCAGCCTCATGAGCGACCTCAGGCCTCCCGACATGGACATCCTGGGGCTTGTCGCCGCAATCGGCTGGTACGCGGAGCGCTTCTCCATGAGGACCGGCGTGGAGGTCGTCGTGGAAGGGGAGGAGATCCGCCCGCGCCCGAATCCGGACGTGGAGAACAACCTGTTCCGGATCGTCCAGGAGGTCCTCACGAACATCGGCAAACACGCCCAGGCGACCTGTGCCAGGATCCGGATCGAGACCCGCGGGACCCAGCTCAGGATTGTCATCACCGACGACGGGGTCGGGTTCGATCCCTCCAAGGCGAGAAGAATGGAAGAGCAGGGCGGCTGGGGCATCATGACCATGTCCGAACGCGCCGAGGCCATCGGCGGCCGCTTCATCCTCGAGTCGGAGCCCGAGAAGGGAACCAGAGTGACCGTGGAGGTGTCGCTGTGACGGTCCGCGTCTTTCTGGCCGACGACCACACGATCGTCCGCGACGGCCTGAAGTACCTGCTGGAGGCCGACGGCGGCATCCGGATCGTCGGCGAGGCCGGGAACGGCCGGGATGCAGTCCGGGCGGTCCGGAAGCTCCGGCCCGACGTCGTGATCATGGACGTCGTCATGGCGGACCTGAACGGCATCGAGGCCACGGAACAGATCTGCCGGGAATTCCCGGAGACGAAGGTCATCATCCTTTCCATGCAGTCGTCGTCGGAGTCGATTCTGCGCGCCCTCCGGGCGGGGGCGAGGGGCTACCTGTTCAAGGAATCCGCGGGCCGGGAACTGATCCAGGCCGTTCACGCCGTCCGCGCCGGGCACCGTTACCTGAGCGCCAAGGTCTCCGACCAGGTCGTGGGGGCGTGCCTGAGGGACGAGGGGTTCCGGGATCCCCTGTCCGTCCTCAGCAACCGGGAGCGGGAGGTCCTGCAACTCGTCGCGGAAGGCCGGACGAGCGCCGAAATCGCCGACAGGCTCTTCCTCTCGGCCAAAACCGTCGAGACCTACCGGAGCCGCCTGATGCGGAAACTCGGCATCCGCGACATTCCCGGCCTCATCAAGTTTGCCATCCAACAGGGGCTGACCTCCCTGGAATAAAACTCCGCCGCATTTTTCCCGTTTCCCCTTCACGGACTGTCAGGGTTTCCCGACAGACAGACAATCGTCCGCCGTTTATACAATCGCCCATCCATTCCCATTTCCGCGCCTCGCGAACCGGACGGGCCGTTCGGACGGGGCGGGCGCGGGCCCAGCAATACTGCGGAGGAAGACCATGCCGAAGGAATACGAATACCTGGATGACTACGTCCTGGGCGAGAAGATGATATCGCCGGCCAGGACCGTCACGGAGGCGGACATCGTGACCTTTGCCGGACTGACCGGCGACTGGCATCCGCTGCACACGGACGTGGAATATGCCGCCGGCACGCCCTTCAAGGGCAGGATCGCCCACGGCATGCTGACGCTCTCGATCGGGATGGCCATGCCGTTCCGCCTGGGACCCTACTCGAGTTACCTGCCGAAGTCCTTCATCACCTTTTACGGGATGGAAGACGTTCGGTTCACGGCGCCCACGCGGATCGGCGACACCATCCACTGCGAGGTGGAGGTGACCGGCATCACGCACAAGGGCAGCGAAAAGGGCATCCTGACAATCCAGAACCGGATCCGGAACCAGCTGGGGGAAACGGTAGTTTCCTTCGTGATGAAGCTGTTCTGCGGCAAGAGACCCCAGTGAGCGGAGACGGCGGGCGGGAGAAGCCGCCCGCGTCTTCGCGCACCATGACGGAAAGGAGAGGAACGATGGCCGACCAACCGGAGAAGAAGCCGTCCCGGGCGCAGAAGAAGGAGATGGAGCAGGAGGAGAACCGGCTGCACTGGCTGGAGGAGGAGAAGCGGATTCATGCTTTGTGGGAGAAGGCATACAACCCCGGCGGCGACGCCCAGAACCAGCGCCTGGCCAAGCAGGGAAAGAAGCCACCCCGCCAGCTGATCGGGCAGTTGATCGACCCGGGGACGGAGTTCTTCGAGCTCTCCCGGGGTGCCGGCTTCGGCATCGGCTACGAGGGCGTCGAGGACGTCCCCTCCGCCGGGCTGGTGACGGGGATCGGCAAGATCCACGGCAACTGGGTCATGATCCTGGCCAATGACAGCCGGGTGACCGCCGGCGCCTACTATCCCATCAGCTGCAAGAAGCACCTCCGGGCCCAGGAGATCGCCGAGCGCTGCGGGCTGAACTTCGTCTACATCGCCGATTCCGCCGGGGCCTATCTTCCCCTGCAGGACCGGATCTTCCCGGGACGGAACCAGTTCGGCCATTTCTTCTATAACATGTGCCGCATGTCGGCGAAGGGCCTCAAGCAGTATACCCTCAGCACGGGCGGGAACACCGCCGGCGGGGCCTACATCGTGTACCTGGCCTGTGAATCCATCATGATCGACGGCATGTCCTACTCCTTCCTGGGCGGGCCGCCCATGGTGAAGTCGGCCATCGGCGAGACCGTCTCCATGGAGGACCTGGGGGGCGCCAGGGTTCACACCCATATCTCCGGCGGGGCGGACCACTTCGTGAAATCCCAGGACGAGGGGATCGAGAAGCTCCGGGAACTCCTGGCGTTCGACCCGAAGCAGACCCTCCACGCCGACCGGCGGAAGCCCGCCGACCCGAAGGTCCCGCCGGATCACCTCTACCGGGTCCTGCCGAAGGAGACCTCCAAGGGGATCAACGTCCGGGAGGTCATCGCCGCCATTGCCGACGACAGCTATTTCAGCGAGTACAAGCGTCCGTACAACATCGGGCGCGGCGACAACATCGTCTGCGGGAAGATCTTCCTCAAGGGGATTCCCGTGGGCGTCATCGCCAGCAACAACAACGGCGTCATCTTCGTGGACTCCGCCCGGAAGGCCATCGAGTGGGTGATCCGGTGCTGCACCATGAAGATCCCTCTCCTCTACATCCAGAACTCCCCGGGCTACATGGTGGGAACGGCGGAGGAGTATGCCGGCATCGGAAAGTACGGCTCCGGGATGGTGCGGGCCTGCGCCTGCGCGGAGGTGCCGCGGATCCAGTGGATCATCGGCCCGGACCACGGGGCCGCAAACTTCGGCATGTCGGGACGGACCTTCGACCCGCTCTTCATCTTCGCCACGATGCGGGCGAGGACCTCGGTCATGTCGGGGGACACGGCGGGCTTTATCCTGACGAGCCTGGAGCGGGTCAACCGGAAGAAGCGGGGCGAGGAGATGGATGAAGAGGCGGGGGCGCAGTTCCGGCAGATGATGATCGACAAGTACAACCGGGAGGCGCACCCGTTCTACATGGAATCGCGCCTGTTCAACGACGGGACGCTGCCCCTCGGGCAGTGCCGGGACGCCCTGGCGCTGGGATTCGAGGTGTCGCTCTTGCAGCCGATTAAGGACTCCAATTTTGGTAACTTCAAGTTCTAGGGAAACGACCCCGCAAAAGGCCCGGAGTCTGCGTTGCGCTGCGTCCTTCGTCGTTGCGATGGATTGAGAGGCCGTGCCCGGCTGTTGTTGGTTGGCCCGGGGCGCGGGGGAGGGGACGTGGGGCGCGGGGGCTGTCACGGGGAGTCCCGCTGTCGCGAAAACGTTTCCGCGAAACGCTTCGAAAGATTGAATCGCCGTCCGGGAGGAAACGTTTTCTAATTGCTCCTCTGGGAACCCCCGGCCGCGCCCCCGCGAATATCGGGGAAAGGCTTCTCGGGCATAATCCGGAACGGATTCCAGCCGTTCCACTTTTTCCGGTAACAGAAAGGACGATAAACCATGACCGAACACGACTACTGGAAGATCTTCCCGCGGATGCCCCGGAAGGTCATGATCGGGGACATCACGATCCGCGACGGTTTCCAGCACGAGGAGAAGTTCATCTCGACGGCCGCCAAGATTTTCTATGGGGAGGAGAGCATCATGGCGGGCTGCCGGGAGATGGAGGTGACCAACCTGGGCAATCCCACGGCGATTCCCCAGTTCCGGGACGCCGA